>JBLINN010000019.1:0-23785 GCA_047639325.1 Paracoccaceae bacterium
GCACCGGGTTTTTCAACGCCATCGGTGTGCATGTCTGGAAATCCTACCGCCGAACCAAAACCCACTATACGCTGACCGACAAACACGCCTTTATCGCCACCGACTTATTTGACAAAAAGCGCCTGAGATCCTACCCGATCGACGCGCAATCAAATTTGGAATTTGTCGACACTACCCCGCCCAGCATCCTGTTTGCCAGCGAAACCAAACGCCGCAAAAAAGGAAGCACCAGCGTACCGGTGGGGTTCGAATTCATCACCGACGCCCGCGACGTGATGGAACTGATCCGCACCATGCAGCGAGGGCAGACATGACCAACCCAGCTGATCCCGGCCCCCTGCCAATGCAGCCATCCCCGATGGACGACCACCTGTTCGCCCCCGGCGAAACCCTGTTGCAAACATGGCAGCCGCATCCACTGATCTTCCTGCGAAAACTGCTGTGGGTCGGGTTCCTGACAACCCTGTTTCTTGGCATCGGCAGCCTGCTGCTGGGATGGGGGTTTATGAAAACCCTGCTATTCTGGCTGGTTAGCCTGCCCGTGGCCATGGCGTTCTACATCTTTATCTTTGGCGATTACGAAGAATGGTTTCGCCGCCGTGGCGAGCGCTGGATTCTCAGCAATCAACGGCTGATCTTCTTTGGCCCAGACATCAGTTCAAATACTGGCCCAAATACTGGCCCAAATACTGGCCCAGAACCGCTATCGGTGCCGCTGACCGACATCACCAGCATAGGCAACTGGATGTGGTGGTCCTTGCGCCTTACCCTTGGCAATAGTCAAAAACTGACACTGGATTACCTGCCCAACCGCGCAGGAATCAAAACCTCGATCCTTGCAGCCCGGGATCAAACAACAGCGGATGCCACAGCGGATACCACAGCGGATACCACAGGGGATTCCCATGACTAACCCCACGACACCGTCGGTAACCATCGCCGCAGGCGAACGCGGCGTTCTGCGGCTGTTTGCCCTGAACATGCCCGCCGAACAGGCGCGGTTTCTGGCCGAACCGGGGGCGGCGGCACAGATGTTGGGGGTCGCTGAACTGGATCTGGACCCGGATCAGATCGAAGTAATCACGCTTGGTGATCTAGACCAGATGGGCCTTGCCGGGTACCTTACCCAGGGCTTTGAAATTCCTGCCGATCAGATTGACCGCGCAGCGCTTGCGGCCCTGACCGGCCATATCCTTCTGCTGCGCAGCCGGGCGTTTCGCGACCAACCCGCCACGCTGAAACCAGCGCCGCAACTGACCTTGATCGCCAGCTACACCGAACCGCAAACCAACTGGCACGCCGCGCCCATCCCCGACGACACCGCACAACAAGCTATCGCGCGCCGCGCTCCGCCGCGCGCCGCCCGCTCGCAGGCGCGGCGCATCGGATCTGCGCTGTTTGCGGTGATGATGACGCTGATCGCGCTGATGCTTTATCTGGTGATCACATGACCCATTTTACCGCCGACCGCGCCGCCTATCTGCGCAGCCACGCCTGGCTCGCCGCCCTTGGCATGGCCGGCGCGATGGCGTTGCTGTGGCTGGCTGGCAACCCGCATGTCTGGACCGGCGCCGTTGCCGGGCTGGGGGCCGTGGTTGTCCGCGGCTGGTATCTGGCCTCTGAAGAATTTGCCGTGGTGTGGGAAATCAAGGACCAGGCCCTGATCGGCCCGGCCGAGCGCAAAATACCACTGAACCAGATCGACAAGGTACGCTCGATGGGCAGTTTTGTGCAGGTCATCACCCGCAGCGGTGACAAGCACCTGATCAAATATCAGGCCGACCCGGCGGCCACCATCACAGCCATCGAAAGGGCGCGGTTATGACCAGCCTACTTTTCACCAATGCCCGCCTGATCGACCCCGAGGCCGGGACTGTCACGCCTGGAAACCTTTTGGCAACGCACGGTGAGATTACCGAAATATTGCCAGAACATATTGAATTTGAACCATTGTTTCGCGCGCGAAACATTCCTCTGGAAGCCGTTGAAATCATTGATTGCGACAATCGCTATCTGGCGCCGGGGATCGTCGATATCGGCGTCAAAGTCTGCGAACCGGGCGAACGCCACAAGGAAAGCTACAAGACCGCCGGGATGGCAGCCGCAGCAGGCGGCGTGACCACCATGGTCACAAGGCCCGATACCATGCCTGCCATCGACAGCCCCGAAGTGCTGGAATTTGTCACCCGCCGCGCCAATCAGGCCACCCCCGTGAACGTCCACCCCATGGCCGCCCTGACCAAGGGCCGCGAGGGGCGCGAGATGACCGAGATCGGCTTTTTGATGGATGCCGGTGCCGCTGCCTTTACCGATTGCGACCATGTCGTGCGCGACACCAAAGTGTTCTCGCGCGCGCTGACCTATGCGCGCTCTTGCGGGGCGCTGGTGATCGCCCATCCACAGGAACCGATCCTGTCGGCAGGCGCCTCTGTGACCAGCGGCAAATTCGCCTCGCTGCGCGGGTTGCCCGCCGTGTCAGCGATGGCTGAACGCATGGGGTTAGACCGCGACATCGCGCTGGTCGAGATGACCGGCGTGCGCTATCACGCCGACCAGATCACCACCGCCCGCGCCCTGCCCGCGCTGGAACGCGCCAAGGCAAACGGGCTCGACATCACAGCGGGCGTATCGATCCACCACCTGACGTTGAATGAATTGGACGTCGCCGATTACCGCACCTTCTTTAAGGTTAAACCGCCGCTGCGTTCCGAAGACGACCGCCAAGCGGTGATCGAGGCGCTGCGCAGCGGGGTGATCGACATCATCAGCTCGATGCACACGCCGCAAGACGAAGAAAGCAAGCGCTTGCCGTTTGAAGAGGCCGCCAGTGGCGCGGTCGCGCTGGAAACCCTGCTGCCCGCAGCCTTGCGTCTGTATCATAGCGAACAGCTGGACCTGCCCACCCTGTTCCGCGCTATGTCGCTGAACCCAGCGCGGCGTCTTGGCCTGCCCGGCGGACGGTTGACGGCTGGGGCCCCTGCTGACCTGGTGCTGTTTGACCCGGATGTGCCCTTTGTGCTGGACCGGTTTGCACTGAAATCCAAGTCCAAGAACACCCCCTTTGACGGCCAGCGGATGCAGGGTAGGGTTTTGGCAACCTATGTCGCGGGGCAAGAAATTTACCGGAGGACCTGATGCCAATATTCGAGAGTTCGACTGCCCAGCTGCTGCTATGGGCGCTGATCGGATATGGGCTTGGGTCCATACCGTTTGGGATGATCCTGGCGCGGGTGATGGGGCTGGGCAACCTGCGCGACATCGGCTCGGGCAATATCGGCGCGACCAATGTGCTGCGCACCGGCAATAAAACAGCGGCGGCGCTGACCTTGCTGCTGGACGGGGGCAAAGGCGCGGTGGCGGTGCTGCTGGCGCGTAGCTTTGTGGGCGAAGACGCGGTTCAACTGGCAGCGCTGGCGGCGTTTCTGGGGCATTGCTATCCGGTCTGGCTGGGCTTTCGCGGCGGCAAAGGGGTGGCGACGTTTCTGGGCATCTGGCTGGCGCTGGCTTGGCCCGTGGGGCTGGCATGCTGCGCCACATGGCTGGTGGCGGCGTTGCTGACGCGCATCTCGTCGACGGGGGCGTTGGGGGCGGCGGCGATGTCGACCGTCTGGGCGATTGTTCTGGGATATGGCACCGCGCTGGTGTTGGGGGTCGCGCTGACCCTGTTGGTGTTCTGGCGCCACCGCGCCAATATTGCCCGTATCCGTGCCGGGACCGAACCCCGGATTGGCGTCAAAACCGCCCCGACCCCCTGACCAGTTCCGCCTGAAAACTATTGGTAAGGCACGGGATACCCCCCGTAGGGTGTGCATTTTGCGCACCTTCCTTTCGCGGCCCCACATAAGGTGCGCTGAAAGCACACCCTACGGCGTTTGGGCTGATTTGGAGCGGGGTTTCAGAGCTTAACGGATCTGCGATACGTCTTCCAAAGCTTCATCCTCCACTGGGGGGAAATGGGCACCAAATGGGGGGTAAACCGCTCTGTCGCGCAAATCCACGCCTTGCTGCATATTTCACCCAATCCCCTGACAGCCGAAGAGATATGCACCACCCTTGATCTGGCCCGGTCCAACGTATCCAACGGGCTGAAGGAACTGCAATCCTGGAAGCTGGTGAAATCCAGCCGCCAGCTGGGCGACCGGCGCGATCACTTTACGTCGGTACGGGATATGTTCGACTTGGTCACGGTGGTTGTCGAAGGCCGACGCGAGCGCGAATTTGTTCCGACCCTTGCCGCCCTGCGCGAAACCGCCAAAGAGGCCGCAACCGACAACACGCCCGAGGTTGTCCGCGCCCGTATCGAGGAAACCCTGAGTACGATGCAGATGTTTGACGACTGGTACACAGATGTGTCCCGCCTGAACCGGACAGTGCAACTGGGGGTGATCAAGCTGGGCGACGCGACTTCTACGGGCCGCCCTCTTTAAGAACCGAAATCTGAAAGGAAACACCCCATGCTTATTCTTGTATTGACTTACGTCATATTGTCGCTGGGTACTTTGATCACCCTGTCCGGCATGATCCTGAAAATCGGCACCCTTTTGGCCGACTGCCCGCAGACCACCCCGGCAACAAAAGCGGTGGCCGTGACCATCGCCACCGGGTTTGCAGCGATTGGTGCAGGCGGCGTGATCTTGATTGGTGCGGCCTTGCCTGTGCTAAGCGGATCGCCAGTTTTGGCGCTGATGCTGGCGCTGGGTCTGGCGGCACTGTGTCTGGGGCTGGGGTTCAGCCATGCGTTGGCCACCCTGCGGGCGGTCTTGCACCAGGCAACAGCAGATGTGGCCCCCCAATCGGTCAAAGCCTAACGCCCATGTAGGGTGTGCATTCTGCGCACCTTACCTGCCCTGCCCATCGAAAGGTGCGCTAAAAGCACACCCTACGGCGGTGGGTTCTAATTCCAGGGGGGAGGCAGATTAATAGCTGTAAGCGTCATAAATCCGGCTTAGATCACCACCCCAATCGCCATGATACTGCTCTAACAACTCATCCGCGGGCACTTTGCCACTGTCCAGGCTGTCCTTCAACGCGCTCAGAAAATGGGTTTCGTCGGGCACTAACCCTCCCGCGCCGGGCTTGGCGCGGGCTTTTAGACCGGCCTCGGACAGGGACACCACTTCGCGCGCCTGGTCGAGCATGTCGATGCCGCCCACCTGCGCTTGCAAGCCGTCACGGCTGGCGGCAACGCGCAGCGCCTCACGGGTTTCGCCGTCCCAATCCTTGACCAGATCCCAAGCCCCGTCCAGCGCGTCCTGATCATACATCAGCCCAACCCAAAAGGCTGGCAACGCGCACAGCCGCCGCCACGGGCCACCATCGGCACCGCGCATTTCGATATATTGCTTGACCCGCGCCTCGGGGAACAGGGTGGTCAGGTGATCCGCCCAATCTGACAGTGTCGGCATCTCGCCCGGCAATGCGGGCAGTTCGCCCTTTAGGAAATCGCGAAACGACTGGCCCAGCGCATCAATATACTTGCCGTCGCGATAGACGAAATACATCGGCACATCCAACGCGTATTGCACCCAGCGTTCAAACCCAAACCCGTCCTCGAACACAAACGGCACCATGCCGGTGCGGGCCGGGTCCAGATCGCGCCAGACGCGGCTGCGCCAGGATTTATGGCCGTTGGGTTTCCCCTCAAGAAACGGCGAATTGGCGAACAGCGCCGTCGCCACCGGTTGCAGGGCAATCGCCACGCGCATTTTCTGCACCATGTCCGATTCGGACCCGAAATCGAGATTGACCTGCACCGTACACGTCCGGCGCATCATCGTGGTGCCCATGGTGCCAACCTTGTTCATATAGGCATCCATCAGCTTGTAACGCCCCTTGGGCATCAGCGGCATCTGGTCATGGGTCCATTCCGGGGCCGCCCCCAGCCCGATAAAACCAACCCCGATGCGATCAGCGATATCCTTGACGTCCTTGAGATGGGCGTTCACCTCGTCACAGGTTTCGTGGATGCTATCCAGCGGCGCGCCCGACAATTCCAGCTGTCCGCCCGGTTCCAGCGACACATTGGCGCCGTCCTTTTCCAGCCCGATCAGGTTACCGCCTTCGGTGACGGGCGACCAGCCGTGCTGATCACGCAGGCCTTGCAGCACTGCCAGGATCGACCGTTCACCCGCAAAGGGCAGCGGTTTATGGGTGTCTTTGCAATAGCCGAACTTTTCGTGCTCGGTACCGATACGCCAGTCCTCTTTGGGCTTGCAGCCCTTGGCCATGTATTCGGCCAGCTGATCGTGGTGTTCGATCGGCCCGCCGCCGGATTGAGGGATGGACATGTTGCGCGCTCCGGTCCTGTCTGTTTGCCTGTCGGTGAGAAGTGGGGCGTATTGGGCAGGGTGTCAATGCAACGACTGCAATAAGGGGCGTTCCGGCACCCGTTCCCAGATCACGACCGGGTGAGCACGCTGGCCCTTTAGCGCCCATAACATACGTTCGGTTTTTAGCCCCGGCAAGGCGGCGAACATGTCAAACAGCGCCTCGGCCCCGGTGGCGTTGATCGGGATATAAAGCGCGGGCTGACCGGGTTGGTCCAGAATCCAATGGGCTGGCTTGGCCGTGGGGTCCAGTGTCAGGCGTTCGATTTCCGACACCGCCACGGCGCCGCCCGTCAAAGGCCCGAAATAGGCGATCTGACCTTCATCCACCGTCACCACACCGGGCCCGTCCGAGCCTGCCCGAAACCGCGCCCGTTGCACGCCGACTGCGCCCAAGGCAATCCCGGTGGCGATCAGCACCCAGCCGACCCAGCCCAGCAAAAGCCCCGGTCCGATCACCCAATAAAGGCCCAGCACCACCACCAAGGCGCCAACCATAACTTCGCGCCAGCGCCAGATGGCCGCGTTTGCTTCGGGGCGGATGAAACTCAAAGCATCATTCCTCGCGCCGAAAATGAAATGCTGCCGAATAGCTGACCAAGTCGATATTACTGACAGCAATAGCCGCAGACCGGGTGCGACTGTCAAAATCATGGGCAGCAATAATGCCGCGAACTTGACAATCGGGTTCATCCTTCAGGACGTCCCCCATGTAACCAAGGGTTTGCGCGATAACCCGAGAGTCCGTCGTGCCTGCTTTCAATTCGACGACAACCCGAGCCCCATCTTTATCTTCACACAAAACATCAATGAAACCAGATGCCACCGAATGCTCCGCTCCGCCGTCGACTATTGTCAAACCGGGTTCCAGATTTGAAATATCACGACGTAAAGCACTTTGCATGTCATGTTCGAATGCAAACCTTTGCTTTTCCAAAGGCCTGTCGGAGTAGCTATTGACCTCATCAATACCATCCAACCGTTCCGTTGCCGGATCACTCGACTTTTCCCAGAAACGACGATAACGAGTTGCGGCATTTTTGTAAGATTGCAGGTAGTTCCGGATATTCCCATCAAATTTCAACTGAGAGGGGTTCGGCCTGTTTTCACGCTCGTCACCAACAGAATAGGTTAACGAGGAAATCATCTTGTCAAATGCGCCGTTGTTCAACAAATCATCCAAGCTGCCATAACTTTGCTCAACCTTTTGAACGCGATGAAGTTGGGCCACTTGCGTATTTTCCGCATAGCCCTGCTGCACCAACCATTGTTTGTATTTGTTGTCCAATCTATCGTCCCATTCTGCTGTTCGTCATCACCAATCCCCCAAATGAAGCTGCCACAAGGCCAGCGCGGCCACCGCAGCAGTATCCGCGCGCAATATCCGGGGGCCAAGGCTGATGGCATGGGCAAAGGGCAGCGCCCGCAGACGATCGCGTTCAGTATCGGAAAAGCCACCCTCGGGGCCGATCAGTATCGCCCAAGGTCCACTGGAATCGCCGGTTTCCCCAGACGAATCAACTGCAGTTTGCCCCGCCCCGGGCGCGTCAGCGACCTGGGCCGCGACACCAGGCAGCGATCGACCTTGGCCGGCCAGATCCTCGTCACAGAACATCAACTGCCGCCCCTCGGGCCAATCGGCCAGCAGGCGGTCGAGTTTGTACAGCGCGGTCACCTCAGGCACAAAGGTGCCGCCGCATTGCTCGGCGGCCTCAACCGCATGCGCCTGAAGGCGGTCCTGACGGATCCGGTCGGCATTGGTAAATGTGGTCTGCACCGGCATGATCCGCGCGGCGCCCATCTCGGCGGCTTTTTCCACGATAAAATCAGTCCGTGCCTTTTTAATCGGCGCGAACAACAGCCACAGATCGGGTGGCATTTGCAGCGGCTTGGTCTGGCGCTCTACCGCCAACACCCCGCCTCGCTTGCCCGCCTCGGCCACCACAGACAGCCATTCGCCATCCCGCCCGTTAAACAACAGCACACCACCACCAACCGTCAGCCGCATCACCCCAAACAGGTAATGTGCCTGATCCCGATTCAAAGGAACCGATTGCCCCGCCCCCAGCGGGTGATCTACATATAGTCTGATCTTAGCGCTCATACAGGTCTACATATGCAAGGCGATGCCCCAACACCAGATGGTCAGGTTGCAGATGCGGTTTCCGGCAATTGGGTCGATACCCGTGCGCCCGCTTTCAGTCGCCCCTTTCTGCGCCTTAGCCGCGCTGACAGGCCGATTGGCACCTGGTTGCTGCTGATCCCCTGCTGGTGGGGATTGGCGCTGGCGATCCTATGGGATCAGTCTCCGCGTTGGGAAGATGCGTGGATAGGCTTGGGATGTGCCGCAGGCGCCTGGCTGATGCGCGGGGCGGGCTGTACGTGGAACGACATCAGTGACCGCAAGTTCGACGCCCAAGTGGAACGCACCCGGTCGCGGCCAATCCCGTCAGGGCAGGTTACAGTGGCGTTGGCGGTGGTGTGGATGGGGGTGCAGGCGCTGGTAGCGCTGGCAATCCTGCTGACGTTTAACCGCGCTGCAATTGCGTTGGGGGTGTTGTCGCTGTTGCCGCTGGCGATCTATCCCTTTGCCAAGCGATTCACCTGGTGGCCGCAGGTGTTTCTGGGGCTGGCGTTCAACTGGGGTGCTTTGCTGGCCTGGACGGCACATACCGGCGCGCTGCACTGGCCTGCGGTGATCCTGTATTGCGCAGGCATTTCGTGGACGCTGTTTTACGATACCATCTATGCGCATCAGGACACTGACGATGACGCGCTGATCGGCATCAAATCCACCGCTCGGCTGTTTGGTCAACAGACGGCTAAGTGGCTGAAATATTTCTTGGTGATCACGGTCAGCCTGATGGGGCTGGCAGTGATTCAGTCAGCGCTGCCAAACGCGTCGGTTCTGGCGATGGTGTTGGCGCTGGCGGGGCCTTGGGCGATGGGCTGGCACATGGCCTGGCAGCTGCGCGGATTTGATTCCGATGACGGCGCCAAGATGCACCAGCTTTTCCTGGTCAACCGCGACACCGGCCTGATTCCGCTTATCTTCTTTCTGGGCGCTTTACTGGCCTGATTGAACCCGGACGCCGAGGCAGGTAAGACACCAACAAAGGTCAAAAGAATCCGGAACTTGCCCATGCGCCCCAGGTCGCCCTTGCGTCTGTCTTCCCTGTTTGCCATCGCTGTCGCGTTTGTGCTTGCCGCCGGCCTGGCGCTGATCGCCGCCGGATTCGTGGTGACGGCGGTCGAGGAAGGATCAGAAATCGGGGTGCGGCAGGCCCTGGACCGGGCCGGGCACAACTGGACCGAGGTCGAGGCCAACGGATTGCAGGTGATCCTGACCGGCACCGCCAAGGACGAGGCGATCCGGTTCAACGCGCTGTCGGTGACCGGCAAGGTGGTGGATGCCGCCCGGATCATCGACGCCATTGACATCGCGCCAACCGCCGATCTGGCCGCGCCGCATTTTTCCGCCGAGATCCTGCGCAATGATAGCGGCATTTCGATCATCGGCCTGATCCCGACCGGGACCAGCCGCAAGGACCTGGTGGCCCGGCTGCGCCGGATCGACGAGGATGGCAACCTGGCCGACCTGCTGGAAACCGCGCAATACCCGGCGCCCCGCGGGTGGGAAGATGCGCTAAGCTTTGCCGTGCTGGCGCTGACCCGGCTGCCCCGGTCGAAAGTGTCGGTGGACGCTGGCCAGGTTTCAATCACCGCAATATCGGACAGTGCCGACGCTAAACACGCGCTAGAGGCCGAACTGACCCGCGCCGCGCCGCCGGGCCTGCGGCTGGCGCTGAACATATCCGCGCCGCGCCCGGTGATCACCCCGTTCACGCTGCGCTATCTGATCAACGACAAGGGCCGGCGGTTTGATGCCTGTTCCGCAGATACCGACGCCACGCGGGTGCGCATTCTGGCCGCCGCCCACGCTGCCGGGTTGACCGGCAGCGCCACCTGCACTGTCGGCATGGGCGTGCCATCACCCTACTGGGCCAAGGCCAGCGAGCTGAGCATTCAAGCGCTGGCCAGTCTGGGGGGCGGAACGGTCACCCTGTCGGATGCCGACATCACGCTGGTTGCTGCCATGGGCACCAACAGCGCCCTGTTTGACCGCGTGGTCGGCGAGTTGGACACCGCGCTGCCGCAGGTTTTTGCCCTGCATGCGGTGTTACCGGTGCCGGCCGAAGAAGGCACAGATATTGGCCCTTCGGAATTCACCGCAACGCTTAGCCCCGAAGGATTGGTGCAGTTGCGCGGTCGGTTGGGGGATAAAAACCTGCGCCATATGGCCGACAGCTATGCCAAGGCGCGGTTTGGCACCGACGCCGTCTATACCGCCACACGCGTCGTGGATGGCCTGCCCGCCGACTGGCCGGTGCGCGTGTTGTCCGGGCTAGAGGCGCTGGCGCTGCTGACCAACGGGGTGTTGACCGTGACGCCGGAGCATCTGGAACTGCGCGGCGCGACGATGCGTCAAGAGGCCAGCGCCGAGGCCGCCAGCCTGTTGGCGGACCGGCTGGGCGGGGCGGGCACGTTCTCGCTGGACATCGCCTATCAAGCGCCGCCCGAGCCGGTGGACCCCACCCCCGAGCCGGATCAATGCGAGGCCGAGCTGATCGCCGTTCAAGAGACCGCAAAAATTGCCTTTGAACCCGGGTCAGCCACCATCGCAACGGGCGCGCTAAAGACGATGGACACCATTGCTGACATCCTGAACCGGTGCGGCGATATAAGGCTGGAAATTCAGGGCCATACGGACAGTCAGGGCCGCGAATCAATGAACAAGCAGCTCAGCCAGGCACGCGCGCAATCGGTGCTGAACGAATTGCGGGCCCGACGGGTTCTGACCTCGACCTTTGTGGCCGTGGGTTACGGCGAATCGCAGCCAATTGCCGATAACGGCAGCGGCGCCGGGCGCGAAGCCAATCGCAGAATCGCCTTTCACCTGATCCGCCTGCAAGGCGTCGTCGAGGTGGAAACCACTCTGGAAAGCATCGCACAGGATATTGGTGCCACGCTGTCGACGCCGAAAACAGAGGCTGCGCCTGTAACCGACCCAGCGACTGACGCGACGGCCAATCCAGAGACCGCC
Source organism: Paracoccaceae bacterium (assembly GCA_047639325.1). Taxonomy (GTDB): domain Bacteria; phylum Pseudomonadota; class Alphaproteobacteria; order Rhodobacterales; family Rhodobacteraceae; genus NVQY01. The sequence goes on from JBLINN010000019.1 coordinate 11,431, forward strand.
CCCGATCCTGCCAGCACCGACGACGCACCGACACCCGCCGCCCAGCCAGAAACACCACCCGGCTCGACCGACGCCGCCCCCGAAAACCCGCCCCCGCAGGAACCGGACGCCGCCAACGCAGAGGAAAATTGATATGAACAGAACCGAGTTCATCTTCTACACCGCCGTTATCCTGTTTGTCGCCTTTACGACAGGCTGGTTTGCCAATTGGTTGGTGCACAGGTTCACACGGGTGAACCAAAAGGATGTGGGCGAACTGGACAGGATGAGCCAGGAACTGCACGAGGCTGAAGAAACCCGCGATCAGGCGATCACCTATCTGCAACAGCGCGAGGCCGAGCTGAGCAATCAGCTGATCCAGACCGAAGCAGAATTAAACGCCGCGATGGATGGCCTGCGTAGTGCCCGTCAAGAGGCCGAGGAACTGCGCGTCTATGCAGAGCGGCTGAATGCCAGCGACGCCTGAAACCTGACCGTAAAGGTGCGCAGAATGCACACCCTACGATGTCGCCCGTAGGGTGTGCAATCTGCGCACCATTCCTACCACCGGTCCAGCGCGGCCTCGTCGTCATCCTTGGCCGCAACCCAGATTTCCCCGCTGCGGGTGATCTCTTTCTTCCAGAACGGCGCGCGGGATTTCAGGTAGTCCATCAGGTATTCAGCCGCCTCAAACGCATCCTTGCGATGCGGCGCTGCCGTGGCCACCATCATGATCTGATCGCCCGGCGCCAACCGGCCAACCCGGTGGATCACCAGCACATCGCCCAGCGACCAGCGGCTCTGCGCGCGCGTTGCAATATCGCCAAGCGCGGCTTCGGTCATGCCCGGATAATGCTCAATCTCCATCACATCCAAATCACCCGTCGCAAGATCGCGCACCACGCCGGTAAAGGTCACAACCGCGCCAACGCCTGCATCTCCGGCTGCGAACCGATTCAGCTCGGCCCCCGGATCAAACGGCTCTGCCTGCACAACAATGCGCATGGCCCTAGCCCCCGGTCATTGGTGGAAAAAATGCCACTTCACGTACGCCCTTCAGCGGCGCATCAAAATCCGACAGGTCCTGATCAACCGCCACCCTTAGGGCGCTGAGATCGGCAAAGGCGGCGGCATAGCGCTCTTCCCGCCCGCGCAGTTCTTCCACCAGATCGGCGACCGTCGCTGCCGAGGTTTCGATCCGCTCTTTCGGCAGCCCAATCCGCTCGCGGACCCAGGCAAAATACAGCACATCCATCTATCGCGCCTCCTTCAGATAAGGCAGGGCCTTACGCAGATAATCCCCCCCGGTCAGCAGGGTCAGCGCAGCGGCCAGCCACAGCAACCACAAGCCAAGTCGCCCGGCCCAGTCCATCCCCGCCAGTTTCCAGCGCAGCCCCTGCAGGTCTTCAATATCACCATCCAGGATCTGACCCACAAGCTCTGGGTCCATACCAAAGGCGGACATGCCCAGGTAATGTTCAAAGATACCTTGAGCGAACAGCACCGAAATGGCGATCATCTGGGCGGTGGTTTTCCATTTGGCAAGATTGGTGACCTTGAGCGTCCCGGCAGTGTCGCCCAGAAATTCGCGCAGGCCCGACACAAACACTTCGCGAAACAGGATCACGGTTGTTGGCAGCACCAGCCAGGGCGACATCGACGAATAGCCAACAATCACCATCAGCGCGATGATCACCATTGCCTTGTCGGCAATCGGGTCCAGCATCGTGCCCAGCTTGGTTTCCTGTTTCCAGGCCCGCGCCAAGTAACCATCAATCCAGTCCGTCGCGGCAGCCGTGACAAACAACAACAGCGCAAACCAATCGGCGTAGGGCCGGTTGAAATACAAAAACATCAACGCCAGGCCCGGCGCTGCAAGCAGGCGCATGACGGTCAGGATATTGGGTACGGTCCACCTCATAGCCGGACCCTATATCGGGGGCCGGGGACATGAAAGCGGGCGTTGTGAAAATCTGCCCGTTCCGGTCAGGGCCTTCGGCGAGGAGTTCGAGCCGTCTTGGAAACGCTCCGGCGAAGCGTTTCAGGCGAAAAACGGGCAGAGCCCATGGGGTCAGAAAAAGATCCTGAAACTTTTGCGGGAATTTTTGGCTTTTTCTTGTTCAAAATACTCACTTCGACGGGCGGCACGCCCGGTGCCTAAATATCCTGCCGCGCCGCAGGCGCGTCCTTTGGATTACGCCCCGATCACCCCTTGTCATGAAAATAGTCGTAAAGAGATTCCGCCAATGTGTCCGAGATACCATCCACCGCCTTGAGATCCGTCAGACCCGCGCGCCCGACCGCCTTGGCAGAGCCGAAATGCGCCAGCAAGGCACGCTTGCGGGTGGCACCGACGCCGGGGATGTCATCCAGCGGGGTGGCACCAATGGCCTTGGAGCGTTTGGCGCGGTGGGTGCCGATGGCAAAGCGGTGTGCCTCGTCCCGCAGACGTTGCACGAAATAAAGCACCGGGTCGTTGTGGCGCAGGGCAAAAGGGCGCTGGCCGGTGCGGTGGAATTCCTCTTTTCCCGCGTCCCGGTCGACACCTTTCGCAACCCCCACCATCGGGATATCACCCACCCCGTGGGTTTGCATGATGCCCGCCACCGCGCTGACCTGACCTGCGCCGCCGTCGATCAGCAGCAGGTCAGGCCACATACCCTTGTCGCGGTCCCGGTCTTCCTTGATCAGGCGGGTAAAGCGGCGCGACAGCACCTCTTTCATCATGCCAAAATCATCGCCCGGGGTCAGGTTGTCGCCGCGGATGTTGAATTTGCGATAGCTGTTTTTCATAAATCCTTCAGGCCCCGACACAATCATCGCGCCCACCGCATGGCTGCCCTGGATGTGACTGTTGTCGTAAACCTCGATCCGCTGTGGGGGGCGATCAAGGCCGAACGCCTCGGCCAAGCCGCGCAATAGGCGGGTTTGGGTGGCGGTTTCAGACATTTTACGCGCCAGTGATTCGCGCGCATTGCGCAGCGCGCCCGACACCAATTCGGCCTTTTCGCCGCGTTGGGGTACCAGGATTTCCACCTTGCGCCCGGCCTTTTGCGCCAAAGCGTCGGCCATCAGGTCATCGTTATCGATCGCGTCTGACAGGATCACCTGCTTGGGTGGTTCGCGGGCGTCGTAGAACTGGCCGACAAAGGCCTCCATCGCCTCGGCTGCGGACACGTCCGCGCCGGTGCGCGGGTAATAGTCGCGGTTGCCCCAGTTCTGGCCCGAGCGGATAAAGAACACCTGAACACAGGCCTGGCCGCTGTCCATATGCAGGGCGATCACGTCAGCCTCGTCCACGTTACGCGGGTTAATACCCTGCGTGGTCTGCACCTGTGTCAGGGCGCGTATACGGTCGCGCAGCCCGGCGGCGCGTTCGAATTCCATCGCCTCAGACGCCGCCTGCATCTGCGCCGCCAGATCCTCTTGCACCTTGGTGGAGCGGCCCGACAGAAAGAGTTGGGCGTCGCGCACGCTACCTGCATAGGTTTCCGGGTCGATCTTGCCGACGCAGGGCGCCGAGCAGCGTTTGATCTGGAACAACAGGCAGGGGCGGGTGCGGCCTTCGAACATCGAATCCGTGCAATTGCGCAGCAGGAAGGCCTTTTGCAGCTGGTTCAGCGTGCGGGTCACCGCCCCCGCACTGGCGAAGGGGCCAAAATAGGTGCCTTTTTCCTTTTTCGCGCCCCGGTGTTTCTTGATTTGCGGAAAGGCATGTTTGTCCGAGACCAGGATGTTGGGAAAGCTTTTATCGTCGCGCAGCAGCACGTTATATTTCGGCTTTAGCTGCTTGATCAGGTTCTGTTCCAGCAACAGCGCCTCGGTTTCCGTCCGCGTGGTCAGGAACATCATCGAGGTGGTGGCGTCGATCATCCGGGCGATGCGCGGGCTGTGGCCGGTGGGGCGCGCATAGCTGGAAACGCGCGCGCGCAGGTTGCGCGCTTTGCCGACATAAAGCACCCGGTTTTGGGCATCCAGCATCCGGTAGACACCCGGCGAGGCGTCCAGCGTTTTCAGGTAATCCTGAATGCAGGCATGGCCGGTGCGCGGCGGTATGTCGGGGGGGGATTCGGATGTGTCGGACAAATCAGTCATGCCCCCCAGATATGATTCTCTGAGGCTGGCTGCAATCTTGACTGCCCCCAATCAAGAGAAAACAAATCCACGGTTTCTGTGGGTAAGTACGGTGATAACTTTACGGATCGGGGAAAATTTCTTTGTATTTTGGGGATTTCGCCGATTTGCACAAAAAAGAGGCATATATGTAAGACATTGAAATAATTTAATAATTTAATCCATCCTTGCCAAGTTCATGATAACAAAGACATTTTCGTAACAGTTTGGTAACAAACAAGGCAGCGGTGCAAAACTTGACCCAAGGGCACTTATTTTTCCATGCCCAGCACGTCCGGTGTCTGCCAACCCAGATGCTGGCCGCCATCGACGCACAGCAATTGCCCGGTCACGGCGGGGGCGTCCAGAAAATAGCCCAAAGCGGCGGTGATGTCAGCGGTGTCAGCGCCCCGGCCAAGCACGGTATTGGCCCGCTGGGCGACAAAATGCGCCTGGGACTGACGCGCACCGCGCAGGGTTGGGCCGGGGCCGATGGCGTTCACCCGGATCGCCGGGGCCAGCCCTTGGGCGGTGGTACGGGTCATCGCCCACAGCGCCATTTTGGCGATGGTATAGCTCATGAATTCCGGTGTTGGCTTTAACACGCGCTGGTCAATCATGTTGACGATCAGCCCGGTGGCGACCGGCTCGTCCGCCGCATTGGTCAGCGGCGTCAGCCCTTGGGCGGCCATGGCTTGGGTCAACACAAAAGGCGCGCGCAGGTTGCTATCCAGATGCCTGTCCCAGCCGGTACGGGTGGCGGTGTGGACGGTATCGTATTCGAACACCGAGGCGTTGTTGATCAGGCAGGTGATCGGCCCGCCCAGCGCCTGTAGCGCGGCAGGGAACAGGGTTTGGGTCTGGCCTTCGTCCAGCAAGTCAGCCTGCAGGGTGATAGCGTGGCGGCCCAATGCGCGGATTTCGGCGGCGGTTTCGTCAGCGCCTGCGTGGGACGACGCATAATGCAGCGCCACGTCAAAGCCGCGCTGCGCGAGGTAAATCGCCATGGCGCGGCCAAGACGTTTGCCTGCACCGGTGACCAGGGCGCGCGGTGTTGGTGGGGTGTTTGGCATTTTCGTCGGCCCCTTTGTCAGTGTGGCAGTCTGGGCGAAATCTGGGCGAAATCCGGGAAGTATCCGTGCCGTCACGCGATATTACAGCAACACCACTAAGACATAAATCACATAGAGCGCCGCCAGCGCCCCCCCCCAGCTGCGGGTGATATCACGGCCAAGAAACACAAACGGGATCAACAGCAGCGACGAACACAGCATCACCCATAAATCAAATGTCAGGAACGACCGGTCCACCGGGATCGGGCCAAACATAGTCGCGATGCCGACAATTGCCAGCAAGTTGAACATGTTAGAGCCGATGACATTGCCCAGCGCCACATCCGCCTGACGCCGCAGCGCCGCCATCACCGTGGTGGCCAGCTCCGGCAGCGAGGTGCCAACAGCCACCAGTGTCAGGCCGATTACCGTATCGCTGACCCCATACTGATGCGCGATGGACGAGGCGTTCTCGACCAGTATATTCGCCCCCAGCGGCAGACCGATCAGGCCCAGCAGCAGGTAGAGACCGATGCGCCAATAGGGCATATCGGGGTCGGCCTCTTCTATGGTTTCCAGATCGTCGGGTTCACCGGCGGCGCGGTGCGCCTGGGCCTCGCGGAATGCATTGGCCAGGATCAGCGTCAGCACAGTCAGCAGGACCAGCCCGTCTATCCGGCCAAATTCGCCGCTATAGGCCAGCGCGATGAACAGCATCGAGGCCGCAAGCATATGCATATAGGTCTGGCGGCTGTCGCATTCTGATGTGTGCAGCGTGGCCAATAGGGCCGGCACCCCCAACACCAACAGGATATTGGCGGTGTTGGACCCCACGACATTGCCCAGCGCAATGCCGGGGGCATCGTTCAGGATGGCCTTGATCGCGATCAGCAATTCCGGGGCAGATGTGCCAAAGGCCACGATTGTCAGGCTGACAATCAGCGCAGGCACGCCCAGCCGCAGGCTAAGATTAACCGCGCCGCGCACCAACACGTCGCCACCCAGCAGCAGGATCACCAGGCCCAGGCCGCAAAACAGCCATTCGGTCATCGTTTGCCCCCATGGCCACAGCCGCAGGGGCCTTTGCCAATGCGATAGCGTCCGCAAGACGGGCACCGGGCCGAGGCCAAGCGTTTGGCACCGGGCAGACGCAGTTTACCAAACATCGCCAGCGCAACCATGCCGATCAGAAACAATGAGACGATCTTGACGATCACGTCACAGGCCAAACCGCGCAAAGGCTGCGCGTTCCTCTATGCCAGCCAGCGCGTCCTGCGTCAGTTCCGCGCCAAAGCGCGACATCCAGCCACGGCGCGGGCCATAGCGGCGAAACTGCACCTTGTTGCCAAACCGTTCCTGCATTTTGGGCTTTAGGTGGCCAATCCCGTCGATCAGCCCCAGTTGGGTGGCGCGTGCGGCCAGCCAGATCTCGCCGGTGAACAGATCGGTCTTGACGTCCAGCTTGTCGCCGCGGCGCGCCCGGACGTGATTGATAAAGTTTTCGTGGATGTCGCCCAGCAACAGTTTCAGGCGGGCCACATCCTCTTTCTTTTCGGGGCTGAACGGGTCCAGCATGGATTTGGAATTGCCTGCGGTGTGCACCCGGCGTTCCAGCCCTTGGCGCGCCAGAAACACATGCGCCCCAAACCCCGAAGAGATCACCCCGATCGACCCTAGCACCGAATTGTCATCGGCCCAGATTTCATCGGCGGCAGCGGCTAGCCAATAGCCACCCGAGGCGGCAACGTCTTCGACAAAGGCATAAACCGGGATCGACAGTTCATCCGACAATCGCCGGATTTGGGCACCGATCAGCGCCGATTGCACCGGCGAGCCGCCGGGTGAGTTGATTTCCAGCGCGACGGCGTCGGGCTTGCCACGACGAAAGGCTTTGTCCAGCACAGGGGACAGCGCAGCGTCGCTAAGGCCGCCGCGTGCAGCCATGCCAATGGCCCCGGCCAAGCGGACGACCGCGACCAAAGGTGGGTTCTTGATGAACGGAAGGCGCAGTTTCATAAAAGCTGATGTAGAATGCCGCCCGCCCGTTCACAAGGAGGGCGCGGAAACTTGATTGCTTCAATAGGTGCATTTCACGCAACGTCCGGCAAAATTGCAACGCTGGCCCGGGGGGCGGCGCCAATCAGGACAGTGCGGAATTTACCTGTCGGATGAGGTCGTTGTGGTTGTTGTGGTTGTTGTCCCGCCGCCAGAGCCACCGGTCGAGATGACCAGGACGGTGGCAATCGCCAAAACCCCGGCGGCGGTTGGCGCGGTCAGAGTCGTGCCTTCGAGGACGGTTGATTCGGTGGTGGTCTGGGGTTGCGAACAGGTGACCTGAAGCGAGCCATTGGGCAAAAACGTCGAGGACACAACCGTGCCCGCACCGCACGCTAGACGCGCCTTGGCCTGCCCCAGCGCGGCACTGGCCTGGGCCGATACGCCGCTGCCAAGGGTTAATAGACATAACCCGGACAATGTGAATGCAATTATCTTGTTCATGACCCAAGCCCCAACCAAAGTTCACTAGGCGCCACTGTAGCTGCCGCCGCTTGATGATACAATGACGGCACAAGCCCCTGCCCCGATACCGGCAGATTGTCACACCAATTGTCAGGCAGGCCAAAGTGTGGTGTGATCGGGCAGCCACCACAGGAGGTCAGTTGATGCTGAGTCGTGCCCGGACGCCCTTGATTGCCACAGCGATTGCTGCGGTTCTTGTATCCCCCACTATCGGCCTCGCCGTGCCGATTCCCGGCGCGTTGTACACGGTGATCCTGCCTGCCGGTGAATTCGGCTCGGCCGCCTATACCGGGGTTGTTGTCGGGGGATTGGGCGCGGCCTATAAATTTTGCGCCGCCTTGCCAGACCCGGCTTACCGGGTGGATTGTCTGGCAGAGCGTTTTGGCGAGATTGCCAAATCTATTCCCAAGGGCAGCGATTATGCCGAAGTGCGGTCAATCCTGGAACAGACGTCCCGTCAGGTGGCAGAACTGGCGCGTAAAAACCGCGACCCGTCTGGCCAGCGCGCCCGGTTGAAGCGCCCCGGGTCGGCAGAGACAACATCGCGCCCGCTGACCCCGGTGAACCCGGCGGCAACTGCGCAGGTCAACCGGCAGGCTCTGGCGATTCTGGAAAGTACCCAGACGCTGTTGCTGCGCAGCGCCGCAGGGTCGCAAAGCAAGACCGTGCAATATGCCCAGATCGCCGAAGCGATTGGGTCTAACAAGGTGTTGTTGCGCGCCTAAACGTCGGGGGGCCGGGGAATTGCGGATCGGTGGCGTTGGGTGCACGCTTTAGCGTTTTCGCTTATTTTTTGTCACGCCTTTGACCATCTTGCCGAAAGCCCGGTCGCGGGCGCGCCGATCTGTTAGCGTTTCTGTGTTGTGGGTGTCTTCGGAGACCAGTTTTTGCCAGCGTTTCAATCGCGCGGCATCAATCACGCCTGCTTCGACTGCCGCAAGAACTGCGCAGCCCGGCTCGACCTCGTGACGGCAATCGGCAAATCGGCAGGATTGTGTCAAATCCACAATATCGGCAAAAACCTCGGCCAGGCCGGCCTGAACATCGGTCAGTTGCAGCTCTCTCATTCCGGGGGTGTCCAACAGCCAGCCGCCTTCCGGAAGGCGGTGAAGGGATCTGGCGGTTGTGGTATGTCGGCCCTTGTTGTCGTCGGTGCGCGGGCCTTGGGTTGCGATGTCATCGCTTGCGGTCAGCGTATTGACCAGTGTCGACTTGCCAACACCAGAAGATCCAACCAGCGCCACAGTATGACTCAGTGCACACCAGGGCGCAAGCACGGCCGCACTGTCGGGATCACGGGCATCAAGGACTTCGACCAACAGGCCCGGCATCAGCTTGGTGGCCCGGCGCACAAAGTCTTCTGGGGTGTCTGTCAGGTCGGCCTTGGTGATCACGATGATCGGCAGCACCTCTGCTTCGCTTGCAAGGGCCAGATACCGTTCCAGCCGGGCGACGTTAAAGTCCTGATTGCAGGACGTCACGATGAACAACGTGTCAACATTGGCTGCAATAAGCTGCAGCTTTCGGGCGTGCCCCGCCGCCCGGCGCTTGAACAGGCTTTTGCGGTCAAGAAGGCGCAGGGGCTGCAATGTCTGGGGGTCAAGCAACAGCCAATCGCCAATTGTGGCAGCTGTTTCCGGGTCGTCTGGGTCAGCGGTGAACGGCGTCACGACCTGCTGAAGATCAAGGCCTTGCACACTTAGGCTGTTGCGATGAACGGCCATCACCCGGACAGGAATGGTTGTGGACAGCTCGTCCAGATCAAGCTGCGTATTGAAGAACGGGGTCCAGCCAAGATCGGCCAGGTCAGAAAATTGCGATGTCATTGGTCACTTACCAGTTTTGGCACCCAGCCAGAGGAACGGGCGCGCGGAACAAAGATCATGACGCACTGGCGCGTGCAACATGATACAAACGCTTTGCAGCGTTCGACCGGAAGAGAGGAAAGACGGCCTGTAGCATCGCGGAAGCAGACGCAGGCGCAATCTGCATTGCTGCGCAGACGTGTTAAGATCTCCAACCCCTGCCAGCCGGGCAGGACACAGCGGCAATCATCAATACCCCTTTCTTGATCTGTTACGGCAGCCTATCACGGCAGTCTTCCGCCGCGAATGATCCAAATCATCAACGCTTTTTGATGAAAATCACGACATGGGTTTGCTTAAATCAAGCCTTACCGCATGGCGCACCAAACGGCGGGTTTACCCCGCCTGCGCGCCCTTTGTGGATTTGCCATCCGTCAGCTGCGGATGCGCCAGCCGGTTTTGAATATCCACCAGATCACCGCAAGGCACAGGGCGGCAAAGGCCGCGACCGCCATTAGGCTAAAGCCAATCGGAACGTCTGCCGTGCCAAAGAACGACCAGCGGAAGCCCGAGATCAGGTAAACCACCGGGTTGAACAGGGTGATTGTCTGCCAGATTGGCGGCAGCATGGTGATCGAGTAAAACGACCCACCCAGGAACACCAAGGGGGTGATGATCAGCAGTGGCACCATTTGCAGCTGTTCGAAATTGCCCGCCCAGATGCCTATGATAAAGCCAAACAGCGCAAAGCTGAGACACGTGAGCAGCAGAAACGCCACCATCGCCAGCGGGTGCGCGATGTCGACGTCTACAAACAGCGATGCGGTGCCCAGAATGACAACACCGATGAACAGCGCCTTGGTGGCCGCCGCCCCGACATAGCCCAGCACAATTTCCAAAAAGGTGATTGGCGCCGACAAAAGTTCGTAGGTCGTGCCGATGAATTTCGGGAAATAGATACCAAAAGAGGCGTTGGAAATCGCCTGGGTGATCACCGACAACATCACCAGCCCCGGCACGATGAAAGCGCCGTAACTGACGCCTTCGACCTCGGTTATCCGGCTGCCGATGGCGGCGCCAAATACCACAAAATACAGCGAGGTCGACAGCACCGGCGACAGAAAACTTTGCAGCAAAGTACGGAAAAATCGCGCCATTTCAAAGCGGTATATCGCGGCGATGGCAGTCCAGTTCATGCGGCATTCCCATGCACAAGGTCGACAAATATCTCTTCGAGGCTGCTTTGTCGGGTCTGGACATCCGCCAGCACTAGCCCGGCGGCGGCCACGTCATTCAGCAGCGCGGTGATGCCCGTCCGCTCGGCATTGGTGTCATAGGTGTAAACCAGCGACTGCCCCCCCGCGCCAAACGTCAGGTTGTAGGCAGACAGGCTGTTTGGGATGGTGTCCAGCGGCGCGGTCAGCTGCACCTCGATCTGTTTTTTCCCCATGCGAGCGACCAGCATGGCCTTGTCTTCGACCAGCAGCAGCGCGCCATTGTTGATCACCCCAACCCGGTCGGCGATGGCCTCGGCCTCTTCGATATAATGCGTGGTCAGGATGATGGTGACACCGTCCTGCTTTAGCTCGGCCACCATGTCCCACATGTCTTTGCGTAATTCCACATCGACCCCGGCGGTGGGTTCATCCAGGAACAAAATGCGCGGTTCATGTGCCAGCGCCTTGGCGATCAGTACCCGGCGTTTCATACCGCCAGACAGCGCCTTGATCGGTTGGTCCTTCTTGTCCCACAGGGACAGCTTGCGCAGAATAGTTTCGACCAGCGCGTCATTGCGCGGCTTGCCGAACAGCCCGCGCGACAGGCGCACGGTGTTGATCACCTTTTCAAACGGTTCCAGGGTGATTTCCTGCGGCACCAACCCGATCAACGACCGCGCGGCGCGAAAATCGGTGATGATATCGTGACCATCCACAGTGACATGGCCCGCACTGGGGGTGGTGATGCCGCAAATGGTGGAAATCAGCGTGGTTTTGCCCGCGCCATTGGGGCCCAGCAGGGCAAGGATTTCGCCTTTTTCAATGTCCAGCGTGACGCCTTTCAGCGCCTCGAACCCACCCGCGTAGGTTTTTTGCAAATCGCGGATCGACAAGATGACAGTCATGGTACCCCCTGCCTGTTCGACGAGTTACTTAGGTCTGCTGTGTCCCCGGGACCAGAGCGCTGGCGCACAAACTTCTGCGCGCTGGCGCAGAGATCAGGCGCGCCCGGTGAGCTTTTTCAGCCAACCGGCTTTTTCGCCTGTGTCTTCACCCGGTTCTTGTGGGCCCTCTTCGGGAGGGGTTTCGATCTGGTTTTGCAGGTTGGTAAAGAACTGATCGGCCAGTTTCTTGGCGACCCCGTCGATTAGGCGGCTGCCAAGCTGGGCCAGTTTTCCGCCAACCTTGGCGTCCACCTCGTAGACCAGCAAAGTGCCGGTGTCGGTCGCGCTAAGCGTGACATTGGCGCCACCCTTGGCAAACCCGGCAACCCCGCCCTTGCCCTCGCCGGTGATCGTAAGGCGTTGATTTACCACCATATCCGACATGCTGACACGCCCGGTAAATGTAGCTTTTACCGGGCCGATCTTTTGGGTGACGCTGGCAGAATATCCATCCTGCGGGTTGCCGGTAACCTCGTTGGCGCCGGGCACGCAGGCCTGCAACATGTCTGCATCCAGAAGGGCCGCGTAAATGGTGGCCGGATCGGCCTGAATTTCGCGCTGATCGTTCATGTGCATGGGCGTCGCTCCGGGATTGCGTTTTTTTGTATTTTAGCCGGTCCCGGCGGTGGGGCCAAGGGCAATGGTCGGGAACGAATGTCGGAAACGGGCATTGCTCTGATGGGCGGCGGTGCTAACAGATGGCACACGGCAGGGGTTTCCCGCCC
>JBLINN010000020.1:0-23745 GCA_047639325.1 Paracoccaceae bacterium
AAGCGCGTTGTCACGCAGCCAGATGGCATGGAACCGCAGGTCGGGCTGGCCCTGTTGGTGCAGGTGCAGAACATCGCCTGCCTGCTGAATGGTGACGCTAAGATCGGCCATGATGCGGCTCCTTGCGTGGGATTCGGGAAGGTTTTCGGGGTTAAAACACGATCACGTTGCGTTTGGCGCTGCCGGTCTTGGTGTCGGCAATCGCCTCGTTGATCTGGTCCAGCTTCCAGCGGCCCGAGATCAGCTCGTCCAGTTTCAGGCGGCCCTGTTCATACAGGTCGATCATCCACGGAATATCACGCTGGATCACCACGTCGCCCATTTTTGACCCAATCAGGCCTTGGCCAACAGCGGCCATCATTACCGGTTCGTAACTGGCCGTCTGACCGGAATGCGGCATGCCGATGATGATCGCCTTGCCGCCCCGGCCCAGATAGCGCAGTGCTGTTTCATAGGCCGGGATCGCCCCAACAGTGACCAGAACCGCATCCGCGCCGCGCCCGCCCAACGCCTTGTACGATGCCCGCCAGGGCGACTTTTGCGTGGCCAGCACGCCATGAGTGGCGCCGAATTCCTTGGCAATTTCCAGTTTTTCTTCGGTCATGTCCACGGCCACGATACGCCGCGCCCCGGCGATGCGCGCGCCCTGGATTGCGTTCAGGCCGACGCCGCCTGCGCCAATCACCACCACGTCCTGACCAGCACGCAACTGGGCAGCATTTACCGCCGCCCCAACCCCGGTGATCACCCCGCAAGACAACAGACAGGCGACCTCTTTGGACATGGTTTCGGGCAGTTTCACGATCTGGCGGTGGTTGACCACCACCTTTTCCGCAAAGGCGCCGCAGGCCATCGCCTGATGCAGCACGCCGCCCTCGGCAGTTTTGATCGGGCCTTTGTTGCCGTCATATGGGGCTTCGCAAATGGTTGGCTTGCCGCTGGCGCAGCTGGGGCAGGACCCGCAGGCGCGGATCAGGGTGACCACTACCGAATCGCCGATTTTGAACCCGTCAACACCGTCGCCGGTGGCGGTGATGATGCCTGCGGCCTCATGCCCGTAAACGGCAGGCAGATCACCGCCCCAGGCGCCCTCGGCATACGAGATGTCGGAATGGCAAATTGCCACGGCCTCTAGCGTCACTTCGACGTCGCCAAGGCCGGGGGCGGCCAGTTGAATATCTTCGATCACAAGGGGGTCGCCAAAATTGTGGCAGACTGCGGCCTTGATGGTTTGCATGGGTTTTTCTCCGGTTATGTTGGGGTAAGCGTGGACCGGGCTAGGGTCTGCTGCAAGCGGAAATCCGGCAGGGATATGTCGCGATCAGGGTACGGTTTGTTTCGTGCAGCGCACGAACACTACAACCCCCAGCACGATCAGCGCCATCGAGACTACAAACGGCGCGCCGGGCGCATAAAACCGCGCGTCTGTCCGGGTAAAGGCGGCAAACACCCATGCCATCATCAGCGGAGACACGATCATCGACAGCGCATGTACGCTGGTCAGCACGCCCTGCAATTCGCCCTGTGCGTCGTCATTGACCATGCGGGACATGATGCCTTGCAGCGCGGGCGACACTACCGCGCCCAAGGCGGCCATCGGCGTCAGGATCAACGCGATGGTGCCGCTGGTGACGACGGCCAGTGCACCAAAGGCGAAAAAGTCGAAGATCTGGCCGTAGATCACGGTATTCCGCTCGCCAAACCAGCGCAGCACCAGGCGGATCAGCCCGCCTTGCACCACGGCCATCATGATGCCGAACAGTCCCAGCGACAAGCCGATGATCTGCGGCGTCCAGCCAAAGCGTTCCTGGGTGAAATAGGACCAGATCGCCGGATAGACATAGAGCGCCACCGAATAGAGGAAATAGACCACCAGCAACGGGGTGATGCCGGGCAGGCGGGCCATCTGGCGAAAGGCGCCAAACGGGTTGGCACGTTTCCAGCTGAAGGCGCGGCGGGTGCGATCAGTTACGGATTCGCGAAGCACCCAATAGCCAAACACAAAGTTGACCGCGGATAGTGCGGCAGCCGCATAAAACGGCGCACGGGTGCCGAATTCGCCCAGCATGCCGCCCACCAGTGGCCCCAGCACAAAGCCGATGCCAAATCCCGCGCCGATCAGGCCGAAATTAGCGGCCTTTTCGCCGGGTTTCGAGATGTCGGCCATATAGGCGTTGGCGGTGGCGTGGGTGGCAGCGGTGATACCGCCTACCACGCGGCCAATCAGCAACAGCCAAAGCGATGTGGCCAGCGCCATCACCAGGTAATCCAGCGCCATCACGACCAAGGAAACCAACAGCACCGGGCGGCGGCCCCAAAAATCTGACAGGTTGCCGATCACCGGGCTGAACAGGAATTGCATCACCGCAAACACTGTGGCCAGCACCCCGCCCCACAGCGCCGCGTCGGCCAGCGTGCCGCCCTGAACCTCGATGATCAGGTCGGGCATGATCGGCATGATCAGCCCGATGCCCATCGCATCCAGCATCACGGTGATCAAAAGGAACAGGATAGGCAGGCGCAAAGGGGGGGCTTTCGATGGGGCTTAGAACCGTCTGGCAATGGTGTTCAGCAAGGTCGCCAACCCGGAAGGGTCGGCGAAGAATGGCGAATGCCCGGTTGGCATGACATGGACGTTTTCGGGCGGCCAACCGGCAGTCATAGACTCTTGGTATTCCGGCGGAATGGTGTGGTCATCGGCGCAGCGGATATAGGCCTTGGGTACCGAGGCGAAATTATCGCGCAGAGTGATCGGCGTATTTTGCGGCGCGATCGCCTGCGGGCACAGGTGTTGTTCGGCATAGGCCAGCGTGCCGGGGGGGCAATCTTGGTAAAACAGGTCTTCGACCCGCTCTGGCGCGAGGGTATAGGAAATCCCGGCGGCGTCGCGATGTACGGCACCGTCCAGTGTCTGGCGCGGGCCGCGTTTGCGCATATCGACCATCGACAGGCCATTCAGCGGTACATAGGTGCACAGATAGATCAGGGCGTGCATCGCGTGCGGGTCGGCCTCGGCCGCGGCACTGATCGGGTGACCGGCCCAGGAATGACCCAGCAGCAGGGTGCCGGGTGTCAGGGAGTCAAGGATCGCATCACGGGTGCTGTCCAGCGTCACCTGATCCAGCGGCGTCTGGTCATCGCCATTGCCGGGCAGGTCGATGGCGCGGGCGGTATGGCCCAAGGCCTGCAAGGCCGGGATCAGGTCGCGCCAGCACCAGGCCCCGTGGCAGGACCCGTGGATAAGTAAGAAGTCAGACATGGGCGATCTCTTTCAGGAAGCCGCTTAGCGTGGCGGCGTATTCTGTGGGTTGCTCGACACAAGGCAGGTGACCCGCCTTGCGGATCAGGTGAAACCTGGAGCCTGGCACCAGATTGACAGTCTCTCGCACCAGATCCGGAGGGGTAGAGCCATCTTCGCCACCGGCAATCCCCAACACTGGCAAGCGCAGGCCAGAGGTGGGCGTATAGAAATCGGTGCCGGAAATCGCCGCTGAACAGCCTGCGTAGCCTGCTAGCGGCTGGCGGGTCAGCATGTTGCGCCACAGCGCTAGATCGGGGCCTGCGCGGAAGGATTTGGAGAACCAGCGTTCCATCACCGCGTCGGCCAGGCTTTCGATGCCATCCGCGTTTACGGCGGTAATGCGGTCCTTCCAGATAGCGGGTGTGCCGATTTTAGCGCCGGTATTGGACAGTACCAGGGCGCGCACCAGATCCAGCCGCTTCACCGCCAGCCCTTGCGCGATCATCCCGCCAATGGACAGGCCGACAAACACGCAATCGCGTATCTCCAGATGATCCAGCAGGTTTTCAGCGTCCCGCACCAATGCGCCCATCGAGTAGGGCGCGGGCGGAGCCGAGGACAACCCGTGGCCGCGCTTGTCGTAGCGGATGTATTTCAATCCCTTGGGCAACAGCGGCAGCACCGCATCCCACAGCCGCAGGTCAGTGCCCAGCGAGTTGGCAAACACCACTGGCGCGCCATCGGGGTCGCCATCGATGCGGTAATGCAGCTGGACGTCGCCCAGATCGGCCATATGCATGAGGTGTCCTCCGAAACTGTTCGGTTCAGTTCTGACATTAGGTGCCAGAGAGGTAAAGGCACGCATCGGCGATAGGTCACCGTTTTCTTTCAAAGAAAACGGGTCGGAAAATTTGAAATTTTCCGGGGTCGACGGTTTCTGGCGTGACGTTGTGATTGGCGGCTTTGGGACATCAGATGGGCAATTCCAGGGTCGCTTTCTCGGTAGACACAACAATTGAAGTGCGGAATTTTCGGACGTTGGTGTCTGAAAAAAAGAACCTGTGGGTAAAGGCTTCGTAGTCACTAATGTCTTTCGCAACGACAATCATGACAAAATCTGCATCCCCAGCAATACAGTAGAAATTCATCACCTGCCGATCTTGCCGGGCTTTCCTCTTGAACGCGTCGATCTGATCCAGGCGGTCACGCTCAAGCTCAACAGACACCACAGCCGTGATGCCAAATCCCAGTTTCCGTTGATCAAGAACCGCAACTTCTCTTTGAATAACGCCCGCATCGCGCAGGGCCTTTAGCCGTCGCTGCACAGATGCCGTTGATGCCCCGATATGGTCAGCCAGGTCCTGAATTGTCGTGCGCGCATTTTGTTGCAGAACGGCCAAGAGCTTGTAGTCAGATTTATCCATGATGGCTTTCCTCGAAATGCGGGATAATTTTGATACGCTACAGTCAAAATATGCGGATTTCATCCGTGCAGTCTATCAGCAAAAGCCGCTAGTTTACCCGCCATGAAGCATGGTGCACTCGCAATTCTTCCCCTCGCCGCCGGCGCCGCCGTTTACGGCTTTGCCTTTGGTCTGTTGGCGGCCCAAGTCGGGTTTCCGTGGTGGGGCGTTGCCCTGATGAGCGGGTTTGTGCATGCGGGATCGTCCCAAATTGTTGCTGTCGAGCAGTTCGCGGGAACGTCAGCCGTGGTTGGCGCCGCGCTTGCAGGGGCCGCCCTGAACCTGCGCTATATCGGCATTGTCGCATCCCTGTCAGAGGTTCTGAGCGGGCTTTCCTTTCGCCTGAAATTGTTGGCGATCCATATCACGGGCGATGAAAACTGGGCTTTGACGATGGCAGAGCGCGCCAAAAACCCGGCCATCGGGGCCGGGTTTTTGATCGGCTCCGGGCTGGTGATGATCACGGTCTGGACAGGTGCTACAACGCTTGGGGCGTTTGCGGGCGCGACGCTGCCAAATCTTGAGCAGTTCGGATTGGGCTTTGCCTTCACGGCGGCCTTCATTGCGATGGCGCGCGGGTTATGGCGCGGCGCGGCAAATCTTATGCCGTGGGCGGCAAGTTTTGCAGTCACAATCGGTGCCGTCACCTTGGGCGCACCGAAGGCCTACGCAATCGTCGCGGGCGCCATCTGTGGTCTTGTTGTATCGCATATCGTTCGACGTAGAAAAGCGCGCGTATTATGAGCTTTTCTTTTTGGATGTTGATCCTTGTTCTGGCCGTTGCGGCCTTTTCCATAAGGGTGCTGGGCCTTTTTGCCGGTGACAAAATCAGGTCTTCGCGGGTCGCTTGGGTGCTGGATGATGTGCCGGGGATTATTGTCGTGTCACTGGTGGCATCATCGCTTGCCGGGCAATCTGCTGGAACATGGATCGCCGCCGCCGCTGCGCTGGCCGTTGCCTATGTCACCAACCATGTGATCTGGACGATGTGTGTGGGCGTTGCTGCCTATGGGGGGCTGCTGTGGTTTGGTTTGTAAGGCTCGGTCGCCCCTAATCGATGCGGATATGCGCCATGATCTGGCCGTGGTCCGAGGCGAGTTTGTTATAGGGCGCTTCGGGGTGGCTGCCATCGGTCAGATGGTCGTTGAACACGCTGTAATATTCCATCTCGCCGATGGATTTTTTGTATTCCTGGTCAAAATGGCGCGACATATAAATTTGGTCGATGCTTTCATAGACCCCGCCAAAGGCCGAGGTATAGACCATGTCGCGCAGCGATTTTCGCACGAACATCTTTTCGCCTGACCGCAGCCGTACCCGGTCGACATTTTCGGTGATCTGTTGGTTTTCCTCGCGCGAATAACGGTCATTGGAGGCTTTGGCGTCGTGGCGCAGCATCCAGGAATAGTTTTTGAACGGCACTTCGCCACTGATGATTTCTGACGATACCGCGTGTTCACCATCGTTGAAATCGCCCAGCACCATCACCGGGTGGCCCTTGTTCAGCTCTTCCAGAATGACGCGGCGCAGAACGTAAGCCTCGGCCATGCGGCGCAGGGCGGCGCGCAGGGCGCCTAGCGCGCGGCCTGCGGAATTGTAACTGGTCAGCACCGCCTCGGGGGCAAAATCTGTGCCTTCAGGGCGGATGAATTCACCCAGTTTTGATTTCAGGTGGCAGTTAAACACGCTGATGGTTTGATCCCCCACCGGAATGCGGGCCATCATGATCGGGCGCGACAGGCGTTTTAGCGTGTAGTGCCCGGCATCGTCATCGCCCCCCAATGCGGCCATAGGGATATGCAGCGGCTGAGGCAGGTCCTGAAGGATGGTGGGCGGCTCGGCAAAGCCAAAGCGCGACAGGATCGCCAGCCCGGGGCGGCGTTTGCCGGGCGCGCCGTCTTGCGCATTGGCGGCAAAGGCCAGGGCCGCGCCATCATAGGGCGTGTAGGCCAGTTTGCGAAAGATCGCCTTTTTGCGATAGCGCTTGGTGGCGTCGGGCAGGGCGGCGTCGTTCAGGGCGTTACCGCGACGATCAGTTTCGTCGATCACGTCTTGCAGGGAGCTTTCGGTGAAAATCTCTTGAAAGCCGACGATATCGGCGTCCAGTGTCAGCAGCTGATCGGCCATCCAATCGCGTTTCCAGGCGTATTCCTCGGGGGTGTAGCTGAGGAACTTGTAGAATTCCTGATCCGCGCCGATCAGGTTCTTGACGTTAAAAGACGCGATGGTGAAATGGGTCATGATTGTAATCCCTTATAGGGTTTCAAGCGCCTGGGCGAAAATATCGGGGTCCACATTGCCACCGGTGGCGACAACGATCACCGTATCGGCATCAATTTGGTCGCCATGATACAGTGCGGCGGCCAGCGACACCGCCCCGCCCGGTTCCAGCACGATTTTCAGCCGCAGAAACGCCTGCGCCATGGCGCGCAGGGCCTCGTCCTCGGTCACGACAATGCCGGGGCCACACAGGCGTTTCACGATCGGAAAGGTGATCTTTCCCGGTGTCGGCGTCTGGATGGCGTCGCAGATCGAGCCAAAGGTTTTTTCGTTATGTTCGGCCTGCCCCGAGATCAGCGAGCGGGTGGTGTCATCGAACCCTTGTGGTTCACAGGGGCGGGGGCGCAGGCCAGGTGCGTGGCCTTCAAGTGCCAGCGCGATGCCAGAGGTCAACCCGCCGCCACCGCAATTGATCAGCACATCGCCCTGGGTAATCCCCATCTCGCCCGCTTGCTGCGCGATTTCCAGCCCGGTGGTGCCTTGCCCGGCAATCACCAGCGGTTCGTCAAATGGTTTGACAAGCGTCAGGTTGCGGTCACGCGCCAGTCGGTCGCCCAAGGCGTCGCGGTCGTCATTGGCGCGGTCATACAGCACCACGTCGGCCCCCAAGGCGCGGGTGTTGTCGATCTTCAGGCGCGGCGCGTCAGACGGCATGATGATCACTGACGGCGCGCCATGCAACGTGGCGGCACGGGCGATACCCTGCGCGTGGTTGCCGCTGGAAAACGCGATCACCCCGCGTTTGCGGCTGGCGTCATCCATCGCCGACAGGGCCGACCACGCGCCGCGAAATTTGAAGCTGCCAGTGTGTTGCAGGCATTCGGGTTTGACGACGATGCGCCGCCCGGCCAGTTCATCCAGAAACGGCGAGGTTAACAGCGGCGTGCGGCGGGTATGGCCCGCCAGCCGTTTGGCGGCGGCCTCGATCAGGGCAAGGGATGTCATGGGGCTCTCCGGGGTTCTAGGCGCTGGCAAGTTGCGGAATGGTGGTCAGGTCGGACAAGATATGCGTCGGGATCCAGGGCAGGCGGTCCACCGGTTCGCCGGCGCGGTTGGCCCAAGCGGTGACAAAGCCATAGCCGGATGCTGCCGCCGCGTCCCAGCCGTTGGATGACACAAACAGCACCTCGTCCGGGGCACAGCCAAACCGCGCGCCGACAAGGTCATAGACCCGCCGGGCGGGCTTGAAGATACCGACGCTTTCGACTGACAGCACATCGTCCAGCACATCGCCGATCCCCGCCGATTGCACCGCGCTATTCAGCATATTGGGCGAGCCGTTTGACAGGATCGCAGTGTTCAACCCGGCGGCTTTGAGGGCGGTCAGCATCGGTGCAACCTCGGGGTAAGCCTGCAATTCCCAATAAAGATCCAGCAAGCGCTGGCGCAGGGCTGGATCGCTATCCAGCCCGGTCGCCTCTAGCGCCCAGTCCAGCCCGTTCTGGGTGACCTCCCAGAAATCGGTATGGGCATCGGTCACCGCGCGCAGCCAGGTATATTGCAGCTGTTTCAACCGCCACTGGTTGGCGACATCCGCCCAACGGGTTTTCAGCGCCGGGAAGGCGGGTTCGCTGGCGGCCTGACGGGCGGCCGCGGCAACGTCGAACAGGGTGCCATAGGCATCAAAGACGCAGGTGGTGATGGGCATCGGACTCTCCGGTGTTTGCGGCAGACTGGCACAGGCAAGCGAGGGGGGGAAGAGGCGGGTTGCCAGACTGAACGATGTGGCGTGACCTCTTCGGGTTTACATGCGCGCGGCGTTGCTTAAATTGGGGGGCTGACGCAGGGATGAGACCCCCGCAGGCTATTTGGACGGAGACAGCATGACACAGGTAAAATCCGGCGACACGGTGCGCATTCACTATACAGGCACGCTGCTGGACGGCAGCACCTTTGGCAGTTCCGACGGGCGCGACCCGCTGGAATTTGAGGTGGGGTCAGGTCATGTGATTGCTGGTCTGGACGTGGCCCTGCCCGGGATGGCGGTGGGCGATAAAAAGACCGTGAACGTGCCCTGCCAAGAGGCCTACGGCCCGATTGATCCGGATATGCGTCAGGTGGTATCGCGCGGGTCGATCCCGCCGGACATCGCGCTGGAAACCGGGCTGCGGTTGCAGATGCAGGCGCCCGACGGGCAGGCGCTGTCGGTGGTGGTGTCGGAATTGACCGATGACGAGGTGACGCTGGACGCCAATCACCCGCTGGCGGGGTATGACCTGATATTTGCGATAGAACTGGTGTCGATAGGCTGAATTTTCTGCGCTAGTTGCCCGCGCGACGCACCGGAATGCGGTTTGTGGGCATGACGCTCACGGTGGGTCTTACGACGGGTTCTGTGGGTTCTGTGGCCGGTTGCGCCGCAGCGGCCTGAGCGGAACTTGCGCCAAGCGGCGGCAGGCCGGTGGCCTCCGTCAGGTCGTTAAGCGACCCAAGCCTGGGGGCCTGGGAGAGTTCTGCCTGAGTTGGGGCATGGTCCGGTGTGACTCCCAGCGTGGCCGAGACACGCGGATCAGACAGCAAGATTGCGGTCATCATCAACCCGCACAGGGTCATCAACACCATCAGGATCAGGCGCAGGGCCCGATTGCGGCGTGGCGGGGCGATATCGTCGAGGGTCAGATCAATGTGTGTCATGGTCCCTGCCTAAGGGCGGATTTTGGCGAAGTCTTGGCAGAGTCTTGGCAGAGTCTTGGCGGTGGCGTGGTAAAGTAATGATTGTCCGGGGCGGGCAGGGCGCGCCAATACCGATGGTCGCGCGGGCGTGACGCAGATATAGGCGGCCCTATGCTGAATGTTTTGATCATGATTGTGGTGCTTGCGGTTGGCGGGGTTCTGTTGATGCCACGTCTGGCACGCGCGCCTTTGTGGCAAGCGACTATCACGCCGCTGGCGTCGATCATCGGCAGCGGGTTTCTGGTGATCGGACCGATACTGCACGCCTCTTTCGGCTATTTGTCGCCGCTGGTCATGGCGGCGCTATGTGCGGGTGCCTACCTGTATGGTGCGGCGATCCGGTATAATATCGCGGCAATTGCCATTTCCGAGGCGGGGGCCGAGTCCGGCCGCAGCGCGGTAGAGGCGGGGCTGGAGGTTATCGCCGACTGGGCGTTGGCCTTTGCCTATGTGATTTCGGTCGCCTATTACCTGAACCTTTTTGGCGCATTTGGGCTGAGCCTGACAAATCTGGACGACCCGTTTCATGCGCGATTGCTGACCAGCGGGGTGTTTCTGGTGATCCTTGGGGTTGGCTGGGCCTATGGGTTCAAGGCGCTGGAACGGATGGAGCAGGTGACGGTGGGCATCAAGCTGGCGATCATCGCCGGGTTGTTGTTCGGGTTGGGCTGGTATTTTGTCGGTAAGCTGGCGGTTGGGACGCTGGTGATGGTGCCCGCGCCGGTTGGGGGCTGGGCAGGGGTGACGCTGGTGTTTGGGTTGCTGGTAACGGTACAGGGGTTTGAAACATCGCGGTATCTGGGTGACGAATATGATGCGCGCACCCGGATCCACTCGATGCGGATCGCGCAGGGGCTGTCGGCGGTGATCTATATGATTTATATTGGATTTCTGACGTATTCCTTTGATAGTCAGGCGTTTGATCTGTCGGAAACCGCGATTATCCAGCTGATGGGGATCGTGGCGCCGATCCTGTCAGTGCTGCTGGTCGCCGCAGCCCTAAGTGCGCAGTTCAGCGCGGCAGTGGCCGATGCAGGCGGGTCTGGCGGGCTGATTGGCGAACTGACCGGGCACCGGGTGCAGCCCCGCATGGCCTATGCGGGGTTGGTGGCGGCGGGGCTGGTGCTGACCTGGGGGTCGAACGTGTTCGACATCATCGGCTATGCGTCACGCGCGTTTGCGGTCTATTACGGACTGCAGGCGGTGATTGCCGCGCGTACGGCCTGGCGGCGTGGGGCGCGGGGGTACGCCGCCGGGTTTGCGGCACTGGCCGTTTTAGGCGCAGTGATCGCGGTGTTTGGCACGTCGGTGGAATAACCCGGTTAGCGGATAGTCTGTCGAAACGCCGTAGGGTGTGCATTTTGCGCACCCATCGCGAAAGGTGCGCAAAATGCACACCCTACGGTGTTGCTTACATATTTTCGGGCTGAGGCATGCCAAGGATGTGATAGCCGCCATCGACGCGGATGATCTCGCCCGTGGTATAGGCCCCGGCATCCGAGGCCAGATAGACCGCTGTGCCGCCCACGGCCTCAAGCGTCGCGTTCGACCGCATCGGAGTGTTCTGTTCGGTGTGCTTATAGGTCTTGCGCGCCCCGCCAATCGCCGCGCCTGCCAGCGTCTTCATCGGCCCCGGCGAAATCGCGTTCACCCGGATGCCGTCCGGCCCCAGATCGTTGGCCAGATAGCGCGTGGTTGATTCCAACGCGGCCTTGGCCACGCCCATCACGTTGTAATTGGGCACAACCCGGTTTGACCCCTGAAAGGTCAGGGTCATCAACGTGCCGCCATTGTCGCACATCAGCGGATGCGCGCGGCGGGCCACTTCGATGAACGAATAGGCTGAGATATCCAGCGAGTTCTTGAAGTTCTCACGGCTGGTATTCAAAAACCGCCCCGTCAGCTCCGACTTGTCGGAAAACGCAATCGCGTGCACCACAAAGTCGATAGTCGGCCAGCGCCCCGCCAGTTCTTCAAACGCGCCATCCAGCGAGGCATCGTCTGTCACGTCTACATCCACCATAAAATCCGACCCGACCGAAGCGGCCAGCGGTTGCAGCCGTTTGCCAAACGCGTCACCTTGATAGGTAAAGGCCAGCTCGGCCCCGGCCTCGTGCATCGCCTTGGCGATCCCCCAGGCGATCGAGCGTTCATTGGCCACGCCCATGATCAGGCCGCGTTTCCCGGTGAGTGAATTTGACATAATCCGGTCCTATCCTTGAAACTTCGACAGGATCATCGACCCGTTAGTGCCACCAAAGCCAAAGCTGTTGGTCATCACCGAATCCAGCCCGGCATCATACACGGTTTCCAGCGCGATTTCCGCGAGGTCCAGTGCAGGGTCCAGCGTTTCGACGTTGATCGAGCGGGCGATAAAGTCCTTGTCCAGCATTAACAGGCTAAAGATCGCCTCTAGCGCACCCGCCGCACCCTGGGCGTGGCCGGTCATTGATTTGGTGGAGCTGATTGGCGGGGTGGTCCCTTGACCAAACACCCGGCGCACCGCTTCAACCTCGCCCACATCGCCTACAGGCGTCGAGGTGCCATGCGCGTTGATATAGCCAACTTTGCGACCTTCTGGCAGCGTCGACAGCGCCAGCCGCATTGCGCGTTCGCCGCCTTCGCCCGAGGGCGCCACCATGTCGTGGCCATCAGACGTCGCCGCATAGCCGGTAACTTCGGCGTAAATCTTGGCGCCGCGGGCCTGTGCATGGCCCAGTTCCTCCAGCACCAGAATGCCGCCGCCGCCGGAAATCACAAATCCGTCGCGATTGGCGTCAAAGGCGCGGCTCGCCTTGTCTGGCGTCTCGTTAAATTTACTGCTCATCGCGCCCATGGCGTCGAACAGGCAGCTGAGGGTCCAGTCCAGTTCCTCGCCGCCACCGGCGAACATCACGTCCTGTTTGCCCATCATGATCTGTTCGGCGGCATTGCCGATGCAATGCAGGCTGGTCGAACAGGCCGAGGTGATCGAATAGTTGATGCCCTTGATCTTGAACGCGGTGCTAAGGTTGGCGCTGATCGTTGACGACATGCATTTTGGCACTGCAAACGGGCCAATCCGCTTGGGCGCGCCTTTTTCCAGCACCGTCTGATGCGCCACCAGCAGGGCCGAGGTGGACGGGCCGCCCGATCCGGCCACCAGACCGGTGCGCGGGTTAACGATGTCAGACTCTTCCAGCCCGGAATCTGCGATCGCCTCTTGCATGGCGATATGGGCATAGGCCGCCCCTGGCCCCATGAACCGCAGAGTACGTTTGTCCACGTGCTGGGTGGTGTCTATGTTCAGGCTGCCGGACACTTGGCTGCGAAAGCCATGGTCGATCATGTCCTGATTGGCCACGATCCCCGAGGTTCCGGCCCTCAGCGAGGTCAGAACCTCGGCTGCGTTATTTCCGATGGATGAGACTATGCCCAGCCCAGTGACAACGACGCGACGCATCGGCGGTCTCCCTACAAATGGTGGCCCCTTCGGGGGGGTCAGGTTTCGGCGGCGGCCAGACCGACCTTCATGCCGATAACGGAATATATCTCTTCACCATCTGCGAAAACCTTGCCATCGGCAACGCCGAGTTTCAGTTTGCGGTCGATGACGCGGGTGAAATCAACGTGATAGGTCAGCATTTTACGATCCGGCTTGACCATGCCCTTCAGCTTGACCTCGCCCACACCCATGGCCATGCCCTGGCCCAACATACCGCGCCAGCCCAGGTTAAAGCCGGTCAGCTGCCACAATCCGTCCAGGCCCAGACAGCCGGGCATGATCGGGTTGCCGGGAAAGTGGCATTTGAAAAACCACAGGTCGGGGTGGATATCGAATTCGGCGACCACATGTCCCTTGCCATTGGCACCGCCATCGGCGCTGACCTCGGTAATACGATCCATCATCAGCATCGGCGGCTCGGGCAATTGCGCGTTTCCGGCGCCAAAAAGCTCGCCACGGGCGCATTTCAGCAATCCCTCTTTGTCAAAGCTGCTGGGGTATAAGGCCATACTGCTGTCTCTCTTCATGCCGACGTTTTCTGCATCTGGTTTCGTCTACCACCGGGGTCAAGGGTCCTGCAAGGGTGGGCTTGGCCACAGGCTGTGTTGGTTGGGTAATTTGGGGGGAATGAGATTGCGACTGAATTTCATTTGAAATTGGCAGGGTTAACGCCTTATATACGTGGCCAGCACACTATGTGAGAGCCAATGATGACGCCAGACCCCACAGAAATCGCCAGTACCTGGTTGGGTACCGCAGATTTGCGCCCGACACGGCAGCGAATGGCGCTGGCAGAATTGCTGATCGGGGATGGCAATCATCGCCACGTCACCGCCGAGAGCTTGTTTGACTCCGCCAAGACCACAGGTGCTGCGGTATCACTGGCCACGGTCTACAACACCCTGCGCGCCTTTTGCGAGGCCGGGTTGTTGCAAGAGGTCAGCGTGGACGGGTCCAAAAGCTATTTCGACACCAACACCCATGACCACCCGCATTTCTACTGGGAGGACGAGGCCCGCCTGTCGGATGCACCCGCCGATCAGCTGGTGATTTCCACGTTGCCCGAAGCCCCTGAGGGGTTCGAGATCGCCTCGGTCGATGTGGTGGTGCGCCTGCGCCGGGTCTAGGGCGACGTTTTTTGGATGATTCAGCCTGCGTGATAGCGCAGACTTTCCCGTATCAGGAATTGAATGCAGGCACGTCCCAGTGCACAGTCCATCCACGTTTGGACAGCACGAGGCAGGCCATGACCCCCCCACTGATCACCGAAACAGATATCGAAACCTTTCAGCGTGACGGCGTGGTTCTGGTGCCGGGCCTCTTTGCCGATCAGGTGGACCTGCTGCGCCAGGGCATTGCGCGCAATATGGCCGATCCCGGGCCCTCGGCCTCGGAAAACCAAAAACCGGGTGAAACCGGGCGGTTCTTTGATGATTATTGCAACTGGGACCGGATACCCGAGTTTCGCGAGGCGATCTATGCATCGCCCGTGGCCAAAGTGGCGGCTGATTTGATGCGGTCCGAGTCCGTGCAGATATTTCACGATCATGTGCTGGTAAAGGAACCCGGCACGTCGCTGGCCACGCCGTGGCATCAGGATGGGCCGTATTATTTTGTCGAAGGCAGCCAAAGCGTCAGTTTCTGGTCACCGCTGGATCCGGTCACCGAGGCGACGCTTCGCTGCGTGCCCGGATCACATCGCTGGGAAAAGGAAGTGCTGCCAACTCGCTGGGTCAGCGAACAGGGGTTTTTCCCCGACGAAGGCCAGTACATGCCGGTGCCGGACCCGGACGCCGAAGGCATGCGGGTGGTGGAATACGCGATGCAGCCGGGCGATGCGGTTGCCTTTCACTTTCGCATTTTGCACGGGGCGCGCGGCAATGACAGCCCGGCGCGGCGACGGGCGTTTTCGTTGCGGTTGGTGGGCGATGATGCGCGTTACGTGCAACGGCCCGGGCCAACATCGCCGCCCTTTCCGGGACATGGCATGGTGCCGGGGCAGCGGTTGCGCGAGGATTGGTTCCCGATGATGGACCCGCGCTGACGCCGGGGTAACTGTGGCTGGCGCCGGGGACCGGTTTCCTCTACTAGATGGCACATGGAAAACGCGCATATGAACCGACGGCTTGCGGCGATACTGGCGGCTGATGTGGTCGGCTATTCGCGGCTGATGGCCGAGGATGAGGCGGGGACGCTGGCGGCGTTGCATCACCACCGCGCGGCAGAATTCGACCCGGCTGTGGCGCGCTATAATGGCCGGATCGTCAAGTTGATGGGGGATGGCACGCTGGTGGAATTCACTAGTGTGGTGGACGCGGTGAATTGCGCTGTGGCAATTCAGCAGGTGCAGGCCGCGGCAGACTCGCGGATTGTGCTGCGGATTGGCATCAATCTGGGCGACATCATCCTGCACGGAGACGATATCTATGGCGACGGTGTGAATGTTGCGGCCCGGCTAGAGCCTTTGGCGCGGGCTGGGGGCATTTGCATTTCGTCCATCGTCAACGAAAGCGTTGGCAGCCGCACAGATATTGTGTTCAGCGACGGCGGTCAGGTCAGCGTCAAGAATATCGACCGTCCCTTGCGGGTCTGGCACTGGCATCCCGACGATACTGGTGGCGGGGCGACCCAGCCGACGCCCGAAGACAATCAGGGCGGGGATGAAACCCCGTCAGTTGCGGTTCTGCCGTTTGACAACATGTCCGGCGACGCCGAGCAAGAATATTTCTCGGACGGGATCAGCGAAGATATCATTACTGATCTCTCCAAGATCCCCGGCATGCTGGTGATCGCGCGCAACTCCAGCTTTGCCTATAAGGGCAAGTCGATGGATTTGCGGGATGTCGGGCGCCAGTTGGGTGTGGGCGCGATACTGGAAGGCAGCGTGCGGCGCGCGGGTAATCGGGTGCGCATCACCGCCCAGTTGATCGACACGGCCACGGGCGGGCATATCTGGGCCGACCGGTATGACCGCGACCTGACGGATATTTTTGCGGTGCAGGACGAGGTGACGTTGGAAATTGTAAATGCGCTGAAGGTTCAGCTGAGCCCGGCGCAGATTGCGACCCTGTCTGGAGGCGGGCCAGCCAATGTCGAGGCGCATGATTATTTTCTGCGCGCCCGCGGGCTTTTGCAATCTCCCAATATTAACGCCGAATTATACCGCCATTCGCAGGAAAACTTTTCGCGCTGCCTCGCGTTGGACCCGACCCACGCAGGGGCTTATGGCTGGCAGACTATTTTGCATCTGCTGGACAGGATGAACGGTTGGACGGGAACTGATCCTGATGCCCTGCTGGAAAAAGCGGCTAGTCTGGCAGCAAAAGCCGTTGACCTTGCCCCGGATGATCCGGGGGGCCATGTTGCGGTCGCGATGGTGGCACGGTCACGAAAAGACCTGAAAACGACTTTAGCGTCTATCGATAGGGCTGCTGCCTTGAATCCGGATTTCGGGCCGCTTTTGGTGACCCGCGGGGAAGTCGCAGTGTATTCCGGGCGGCCCTTAGAGGCGATCCCATATCTGGAACGCGCCATCCGACTGAACCCGTCTTTCAACCATCAGCAACTGTATTTTCTCGGTGTGGCGCATCTGTTGCTGGGCCATGACGAGACGGCAGCGATGTTGTTTCGCGAACGGCTGCTGCTGGCCAAGGATACCGATAGCGGGCGGGCTATGCTGGCCTCGGCCCTTGGACATCTGGGCGAAATTGACGAGGCGCGGCATATATGGGCCGATCTGATGCGGATCAATCCGACATATTCTGTGGAAAACCGCCTGTCGATGATGGCCTTTGATGGCGTGTCGGATATGAGCCGGATAATGGATGGGTTTGTTAAGGCTGGATTGCCCAGCTGATCCGACCCCAAAATTTGCCGAAGAATTTTGCCAAAAAAATTCGAATTTTCTTGTCCGCGCGGATCGGTTTAAAACCATTGCCCGGGTTCCATCAGCCCCAAATCCAGCAATTGCCGCGAATGCCATTCAAACGGCGTCGAATTGTGCCAGCGGAAATTGTCGATATCAAAGGTGGACCCGGGGTTGCGTTTCAACGCCTTGGCGGTGCGGAACGAACAGATCGCCGCCGTCAGGTTATGGTGCCACGGGCAGGCGTAGGTGTTGTATTCCTGATCCCCAAACGTATGCTCGGGTGTCAGTTTCAGCCCTGGTGCCGCGCGAAACAGCGAGATGCGGTCGATGTTGCGGCTGGGGCTGGGAATATGTTCTTCGTACCGCCAGCGCAACCCGCCAAAGAAATCCAGTTGCCGTTCTCGCGGATGACCGGTGGTCGGATCCGCACGGGCCAGCGCGTAATAGCCAGATTTGTCCAGATAGGCGCGATCCAGCGATACCGCATTGGGAAAGGTCACCAGATCGTTGGCGTAGAGGTCGATGACATAGGTCAGCATCGCATCGCGGCGTTCTTCGGTGTGAAAGGTCAGCATTTCCCCGACAGAGCGGGTTTCGCAGAACGGATAGAACAGATATTCGGCGTTATAACAGTAATAAAGCCAGGTGCCGGGGGCGATGTCGATCACCTTGTTCACTGCGTTGACGACTGCATTGGGCGGCCCGCAATCATAAGGAATCCGGTGGATCTCGTCCCCCACATCCGCGGGCAGGTCAAACGCATCGGGCATCAGCGCCAGAACCGCCTTGAACCCGCATTGCAGGTGATGGCGCAAGGTGGTGGTGATTTCGATATCATCCTCGACAAAAATCAGCGCCACTGGGCCTTTGGCCAGCACGTGCTTGCTGGTTTTTAGGAAATCGCTGAGGGAGGAATAGTTCATACTTGGTGTCCGGATGTGGCCGTGCTGGAATATTGCCCTAGATTCGGTTAATTGTGCGTGCATTGCAAGCCACCCCGTAACGGTCTAAGGCAGGCCGCTAATCCCGCCCCTCGTTTCAAAAGGCTGATCCCATGACAGCGCCCAAAAAGCTATTCATCAAGACCTATGGCTGCCAGATGAATGTCTATGACAGCGAACGCATGGCCGAAGCGCTGGGCGGGCAGGGCTATGTGGAAACTGACAGGCCCGATGATGCGGACATGATCCTGCTGAATACCTGCCACATCCGCGAAAAAGCCGCCGAAAAGGTTTATTCCGAGCTGGGGCGGCTCAAAGGGTTGAAAGTGGCCAATCCTGATCTGAAGATCGGCGTGGCGGGTTGTGTCGCCCAGGCCGAAGGCGCCGAGATCATGCGCCGCCAGCCGATGGTTGATCTGGTGGTCGGCCCGCAAAGCTATCACCGTCTGCCCGAATTGGAGGCCAAGACGCGCGCTGGGGAAAAGGCGTTGGACACAGAATTTCCCGAAGAGGACAAGTTTGAGGTCCTGAAATCCCGCCCCAAATCGCCGCGCGGCCCAACCGCGTTTCTGACTGTGCAGGAGGGCTGTGACAAGTTCTGCGCCTTTTGCGTGGTGCCTTATACTCGTGGCGCCGAAGCCAGCCGCCCGGCAGAGCGTATCCTGACCGAGGCGCGCGATCTGGTCGACCGGGGCGTGCGCGAGATCACCCTGCTGGGGCAGAATGTGAACGCTTATCATGGTATTGGGCCCGACAACGATTGGTCGCTGGCCCGGCTGATCCGCGAATTGGACAAGATCGACGGGTTGGCGCGCATTCGCTATACCACGTCACACCCCAACGACATGGGCGATGACCTGATTGCCGCACATGGCGATTGCGTCAAACTGATGCCCTATCTGCATCTGCCAGTGCAATCCGGGTCCGACCGCATTCTGAAGCGGATGAACCGCAGCCATACTGCCGACAGCTATCTGCGGGTGATCGAACGTATCCGCGCCGCGCGCCCCGATATTCTGCTGTCAGGCGATTTCATCACCGGCTTTCCCGAAGAGACGGACGCGGATTTTCAGGCGACCCTGGATCTGATCAAGGCGGTGAACTACGGCCAGGCCTATTCGTTCAAATACTCCACCCGGCCCGGCACTCCGGCGGCCGAACGCCCGCAGGTCCCCGAAGATGTGGCCGCCGAGCGGTTGCAGCGCCTGCAAGCGCTGCTCACTCAGCAGCAGCGCGCCGCGCAGGACGCGATGATTGGGCGCGAAGTGGGTGTGTTGTTTGAAAAACCCGGGCGCGATCCGGGACAGATGGTTGGCAAGTCCGATCACCTGCATGCGGTGCATGTTCAGGACCCCGGCGCCGGGGTGGGCGAGATTGCGCGGGTCAAAATTGTCGCCTCGGGGACAAATTCTTTGGCTGGCGAAGCCATCGGCTGACCCGCCCTGCCGCCCTGCAGCAAGGGAATCAGGCCCGGGGACATAGACCGGGGCGATCCCGGGTCATTTTCCCCAATTTACGGACAATATGCCAAAAGTTTGGTAAGTGTTGACGATCAAGCCGCAATATGTGGTGGTTTTCGCTTCACAAATATACCGGTTTTACTTAATCTTGCTGTATTGATTGTACGAAGGTACCGCCCGTCCGGGGCTCTGGTGCCATTTTGGGGAACAAAGTGAGGGATATCTGCAGTGATTGATTTCAAGTTCAAAAGCGCCTTGCCGGCGCTTGCTGCCGTGATTGCGTTACTTGGGGCGACGATTGCCCCGGGACAGGCGTTTAGCCAGTCGTCGACAGCGGGCCAGACCCGGACGATTGTTGGCGAACGCTATGTGCCAACAATCTGGGTTGACCCGGATGGGTGCGAGCATTGGGTGATGGATGACGGGGCCGAGGGTTATATGACCCCTCACGTCACCCGCCAGGGTATCCCGGTCTGCCGTCGCGGCGTGCTGTGCGGAGTGATGCCCACCGACCAGTTTTTTGCCACCGACAGCTATCGGATTACCAGTTCCGGTCAGCAGCGCCTGCGCGAGTTCTTTTCGTCCACTGCCGCCCGGGGGTACATCATCACCGGCCACACGGATTTCCGTGCGTCAGACGCCTATAACCTGCGCCTGTCGGAAAACCGCGCCAATTCAGTGGCCCGGGTGGCCCGCGGCACTGGTGCCAACGTGACCGAGATTCGCGGCTATGGTGAACGCCAGCCACGGGCAACAAATTCCACCGCGGCCGGCATGGCGCAGAATCGCCGCGTTGAAATCATCTGCGTACGCTGAGAGGACGGATCATGAAAATCGTTAAGGGTATCGTTCTTGTGGCCGTCATCGGCGGCCTGGCAGGGTGCGACAAGACCGACAAGACTGTTGACCGCGGGTTTGACGCCAAGGATCTCAGCACACTCAAGGCTGGCATCTGGGTTGACCCGACGGGTTGCGACCACTGGATCATTGATGACGGGCTCGAAGGCTACCTGTCCGCCCGTCTGGACAAAAATGGCAAACCGGTCTGTTCCGGGGCTGCCCCTCCGGGCGTGGCGACCGGGCCGTACAAAAAGGGGGCCGTGGATTCGATCTAAGGCCAGATCACTTGCGCGCCCGTATCACAGGACGGCGCAGGGCAGAAATGCACGAAACGGCCATCCGCTAAGCAGGGTGGCCGTTTTTTCATGTCATTTTTGTGAAAATCACCCACACCTGCTTACCCGGCCTTGCGCTGGGCGCTGGTTCTTGGCACGCTGAGCCCGAGGCTTTAAATGCAGGAGAGCGGATTGGCCATCAGTGCCCTGACCCCACCGCAAGCGGATCAGCCACCCCACGAGGTGCTGATTGAATTTCCAGACAATCGACTGTTGATCGACCTGTGCGGCGAATTTGACCGCAACCTGGCTGATATAGAACAGAAAACCAAGGTGCAGATCGTGCGCCGTGGCAACCAACTGTCCATCATGGGCGAGGCGGCGGCCAAGGAACAGGCCGCTCTGGTGCTGCAGGCGCTTTATGCCCGGCTTGAGGCCGGGCGTGCAGTGGAACCGGGCGATATCGACCGCGAACTGCGCATGGGGGCGGGGGGGGCTCCGGATGATGCGCAATCCCCTGATGTCGACCAGATGGAAATGTTCCGGGGCGGCAAGGTTGAAATCAAAACCCGCAAGAAATTGGTCGAACCCCGGACCGAGGCGCAAAAATCCTATGTCACCTCGTTGTTTGAAAACGAACTGTGCTTTGGTATCGGCCCGGCAGGCACCGGCAAAACCTATCTGGCGGTGGCGGTGGGCGTGTCAATGTTCATCAACGGGCATGTGGACAGGATCATTCTGTCTCGCCCTGCGGTTGAGGCGGGCGAACGGCTTGGCTTTCTGCCCGGTGACATGAAAGACAAGGTCGATCCCTACATGCAGCCGCTTTACGACGCGCTGGATGATTTCCTGCCGGCCAAGCAACTGGCCAAATTGTTCGAAGAAAAACGCATCGAAATCGCCCCGCTGGCCTTTATGCGCGGCCGCACTCTTAGCAACGCCTTTGTGGTACTGGACGAAGCGCAAAACGCCACCACCATGCAGATGAAAATGTTCCTGACCCGCCTGGGCGAAGGCAGCCGCATGGTGGTCACCGGCGACAGAACCCAGATCGACCTGCCGCGCGGCGTGCCGTCTGGCCTTGCGGATGCCGAACGCCTGCTGTCGACCATCCCGAAAATCAGCTTCAACTACTTCACCTCCAAAGATGTGGTGCGCCACCCGCTTGTCGCCGCCATCATCGAGGCGTATGAGGCCGACACCTAACATACTCCTGCCCCCTCTTTTTCTGGCCTTAAATATC
The DNA here is from genome assembly GCA_047639325.1 of Paracoccaceae bacterium. Taxonomy (GTDB): domain Bacteria; phylum Pseudomonadota; class Alphaproteobacteria; order Rhodobacterales; family Rhodobacteraceae; genus NVQY01. The sequence continues at coordinate 21,769 of JBLINN010000020.1, forward strand.
CCGGGGGTGTGGGGGCTGGCCCCCATTCTGTTCTCCATTTTGGCACAAAAAACATGACCATGGACCTGACCCTAGAAGACCCCCGCTGGGCCAGCCTGACCCTGGACACATTGGCCGTGCGCGCCACAGCCGCCGCTCTGACCCACCTCAGCCTCGACCCGGATCTGTGCGAATTCACGCTGCTGGCCTGCGACGACGCCCGCATCACAGACCTGAACAAGGCGTTTCGCGACAAACCCACCGCCACCAACGTGCTCAGCTGGCCAACAACCGATCTGGCGGCGGACCAGCTCGGGGGCCAACCGCACCGCCCGGAACCGGATTTCACCGGTGAAATTGCGCTGGGCGATATCGCCATTGCCTGGGAAACTTGCACGCAAGAGGCTGAAACCGGCGGGATCGCGCTGCACGATCACGTCACACATTTGATTGTTCATGGGCTGTTGCATCTGTTGGGTTATGATCACATCCGTGACCCTGACGCCACTTTGATGGAACAACTTGAGGGCGAGATACTTGGCAAACTGGGCATCAGTGACCCATATACAAAGGAAGACGGGCCATATCGGCCCCTTTCGGACAGGTAAAATGGGCGACATAGACGGCAGTTCTACTGCAGCGCAAAGCGCGCAGTTACCAAGTGAGACAGATAAGGAACCAGAGGAAAAGTCAGGCTTTTTTGGCCGGATACTTGAGGCTCTGAGCCCTGCGGATGACACCGAACCAACCCAGGAAAAGGGCGCGGGTGCGCCTATGGGATCATCGCGCGGCATGATCAACCTGCGCCGGATGCGGGTTGAAGACGTGGCGATTCCGACAGCGGATATCGTGTCGGTCCCCCAAACCACCGGCAAGGACGAGCTGGTGCAGATTTTCCGCGACAGCGGCCTGACCCGGATTCCGGTTTATAACGGCACTCCGGATACCCCGCTGGGATTCGTGCATCTAAAGGATTTCGCGCTGATGCACGGGTTCAATGGCAACAGCACAGAATTTAATCTGACGCAAATGCTGCGCCCCTTGCTGTTTGTGCCGCCGTCGATGCCGATTGGCGTGTTGCTCAGCAAGATGCAGACAGAACGTCGCCACATGGCGCTGGTGATCGACGAATATGGCGGTGTTGACGGGTTGCTGACCATCGAAGACCTGATCGAACAGGTGGTGGGCGAGATCGAGGATGAACACGACACCGGCGAAGACCGCACCTGGGTCAAGGAAAAGCCCGGTTGTTACGTGGCGCAGGCCAAGACCCCGCTGGACGAGTTCGAGGCCGAGATTGGCCATTCGCTGACCAGCCACGAGGACATTGACGACGAAGAGATCGAAACGCTGGGCGGGCTGGTGTTCATGCTATCAGGTCGGGTTCCGGCCCGGGGCGAGGTCGTGGTGCATCCCGATGGCGCTGAGTTTGAGGTGATGGACGCCGATCCGCGCCGGATCAAGCGGTTGCGGGTGCATCTGCCGGGCAGTACCGCGTGAATCCAACCGCGCGCTGGTCATTGCGCGCACGGTTGGTCCTGGCGGCGCTGTTGGGCGCGCTGGGGGCTTTCGGGCTGGCCCCAACCGGGTTCTGGGTGATCACCTGCGCGATGCTGCTGGCGGTTCCGGCGCTGTTTCTGGCAGCGACCTCTTCCCGTCAGGCGGCCCTAACGGGATTGGCACTGGGGGTCGGTTGGTTCGCGCATGCGCTGATCTGGATTATTGAACCGTTTCTTGTCGACCTTGCCCGCCACGGCTGGATGGCGCCGTTTGCCATTGTCCTGTCGGCCATTGGCATGGGCCTGTTCTGGGCGTTTGCCTTCTGGCTGGCACATCTTTTTGGCCGGACCCCGGCGGCGCGCATCTGGGCGATGATCGGCGCGTGGTCGCTGGCGGAATTCGCCCGCGCCTATATTTTCACCGGGTTTCCCTGGGCGGCCCTGGCGCAAATCTGGCCCGATGCCGATGCAGTGCTGCTGTTGGCATGGATCGGCCCGC
>JBLINN010000021.1:0-22762 GCA_047639325.1 Paracoccaceae bacterium
GGATGAAGCACATCCCCGACGGAGCGTCAAAGACGCTGCACGGGTTCATCGGCCAGGCCGTTGAGCCTGGAGCGCATATCATCACGGACGGCTGGCTCGGTTACGAAAATCCCCCGGCAAACACGTATGAGGCCAAGGTTGTCACCGGCAGGAAGGCACATGAGATCCTGCACTGGGTTCACCGCGTGTTCTCCAACCTGAAGCGATGGGCGAAGGGCGTGTTCCATGGCCTCAGGAAACGCCATCTGCAACGCTACCTTGACGAGTTCGTGTTCCGTTGGAACCGGCGGCGCCACATGTGCAGTGCCTTCGACACGCTGCTCGGGATAGGTGCCCGTCTCGCGCCTGCAACCTATCGCGATTTCGTCGACCAGCGCGTCTGAAAGCCATCTTTCATCAGAAAAGCTACGTTTTATGCGCCCAAGCTGCGCCGCAAATTGACCCGATCCGCGCCTCAGGCCACAATCATCAACTCTGTCGCCTCAACATGTAGTCTTGCCGGAACAAAGGGGATAAGCCTTCGGTGCCACATTGATCTCATTTGCGTCAAGAAAAGGGTCAATTGGGCTCCGAGAAGTCATTCGCGCGGTTAATAGGGTCCAGACCCTAGGCTGGCGGTGGTGCCACGCGGCGCAGCATGTCCAGCACCATATCCGCTTGCGCGATCTGTAACCGGACTGGCAGGGTGATGACTTTGCTGCGAAAGGCGGATGACAGGCGGACCGCATCTTTTTCGGTGGTGACCAGCTGGGCGTTCAGCGCTTTGGCCTCGTTTTCCAGCCGGGTCATCAGGGCGGTGGTCAGCGGTTGGTGATCATCCAGCGCCTCGACCCGGGCCAGATCAGCGCCGAGGCTGCGCAGGGTGGCAAAGAACTTTTGCGGATGGCCGATCCCGGCAAAGGCCAGCACCCGCGCCCCGTCCCAGTCCATCCCGGTTTGCAGCGGCGCAAGCTGCCCGGTGGCGTGGGGCAATGTCAGGCCTTTGCCCCAGTTTTGGGCAAAGATGTGTTGGGCAGCCTCTGCCCCCAGCGACAGCAGCAGATCGGCGCGGCGCAAACCCGCAGCCACCGGTTCACGCAGGGGGCCTGCGGGCAGGCAACGGCCGTTGCCAAAGCCTTGCGCGGCATCGACCACGATTATCGACAGGTCCTTGTGCAGGCTTGGGTTTTGGAACCCGTCATCCAGCACAATCACTGTGGCCCCGTCCAGCGCCGCCAACCGTGCGCCTGCTGCGCGGTCCTGCGACACCCAGGTTTCGGCGAAGGCGGCCAGCAACAGTGGCTCATCGCCGACATCCGCCGCTTTGTGGGTCGACGGGTTTACCCGCACCGGGCCTTTCAGCCGCCCGCCATAGCCCCGCGTGACGATATGCGGTTCATGGCCGATATCGCGCAGCCGCTCGGCGACCCAGATCACCGTAGGGGTTTTTCCAGTGCCACCGGCGTTCAGATTGCCGACGCAGATCACTGGCACGCCGGGCCGGGCACCGCTGCCCGGCGACGCCACCCGCCGCGCCGTGGCCCGGCCATAGACCCAGCCCAGTGGTGTTAGCAGCCGCGCGCGCCAGTCCGGTTGGTTCGGGGGTGTGTGCCAGAAATCAGGGGCACGCATTGGGGGCCTCGCGCAGGTCCAGCTGATCCTGTATCAGCTCGATCAGGGTGTCAGTCAGCTGCGCGCCTTCGGTTGCCACCTCCCACCCGGCCAGCGCCATGGCAGCGGCGTGGTCCGGTGCGATCAGACGGATCACGGCCGTGCCCAGCCCTTCGCCATCGCCCACAGTGCACCCGGCCCCAACCGAGACCAGCCGCGAATAGACCGCGCGGTGATCGCTGACATGCGGACCGAACACCACCGCAGAGCCCAGCGCAACCGCATCCAGCGGGTCGCGCCCGGTCTGCCCGACGGTCAGCGACGAGGCCATAAAGGTCAGCGGGGCGGCGCGATACCACAGGCCCAGATCGTCCGTACCGTCAGAAATCAGCACCTGCACATTGTCGTCAATCTCGTCCCCCAGCGACCAATAGACGTATCGCAAACCCGACCCGGCCAGCAGGTCGCCCAGATTATTCAAGGTATCGGGGTCGGCGACGATGATCACCAACAGCAACCGGTGCACCAGCCGCAAGGCGGTGCGATGCGCGGTCAGGATCGGTTCAAACTCGGACGGGTGCGCATGGGCGGCCAGCCAGACCGGGCGGCCCAGAAGGTTCCGGGCGAGGGCCGACAGATCCTCTTCGGGGAACGGCACGGGGCTGGCGCCACCCCGCAAGCGCCCGGTTACGGTGATTTTGTCGTCGGGCACGCCAATCCGGCGCAGTTCGGCCGCAGCGGTACCGCTGGTGGTCAGGATGCTTTCGAACCGGTCCAGGCTAGTGCGGGTCAGGTCCGGGAACCATTTGTGGCGATGCCCGGGAAAGTCATTTTCGTCCACGTCGATCAAAAACATCGGGATGCCCTTGTCGGCGGCCTGGCTGATCAGGTTGGGCATCAGCCCGCCACCGGTCCACAGGCAGATATCGGGCTGCCAATGCTCTAGAAACAACCGGGTCGACAAAGGGTGGTCCGAGTCCAGGATTTCGGCCTGGGCCACGTCGGGAAAGCTGGCGGTCTGGTCCATGGTGGCCAGTTCCTGGGTGATCAGGATGTTCAAATCCGGGCGCAGGGATTTCAGGCGCAATCCCAGTTCGCCCAGCGCAATCAGCCGATCGGTACTGGTGGCATGCGCCCACAGCAATTCGCCTATGGGGCGGGAACGCGGCGCATTCGCCAGAGAGGCCCGGGAGATGCGCCGCGACAGGACGCGATAGGCCGCCAGGCTAAGCGAGCGGCCCATGCGGGTCAGCCCAGTTCTTCGGTTGACGAGGCTTCGGCGGATTCGTCGCGCAGGCGGTGAATATGGGCGATGAAATAGCGCATATGGGCGTTGTCCACGGTGCGGTGCGCTTCGGATTTCCAGGCCTCGTAGGCGCTTTGGTAATCGGGGTACATGCCAACCAGATGGATATCGTTTATGTCTTTGAAAGCGTTCTTGGACGGGTCGATCAGCTCTCCGCCGAAGACTAGGTGAAGGCGTTGGGCCATGGGATGCGTCCTTTGTTCGTGGGGTTCCAGGAAGTGGCGGCAACCTAGCCCATTAATACCACGCGTCAAGGCGGGTTGCCCAGCTTTGGGTTTGATCCGTGGGCTACCGAGCGAATTGCAAAGAAATCTTGCACGGGTTTCCGGCAATACGGTTTCTGCACCGCAGCAGTTTGGTCAAAACCCACAGCAGATGTTTTCCCGATCTAGCCATGCCCATCTAGCGCGCCGCCCGTGCCAATTGCCGCCAAGCCTTGGCCCGGCTTATCCGGCCTGTTTGAACATCTTCAAAAAGATCGCCCAGCACCCGGTCGCAGGTCCGAGCTGCCGTCAGAATGGTGTCTTCGCCATCCAGCGCGGTGCTCATCTTTACGCGGTGCAGGTTCGACAATTCGCGCGACAGTTTCGCCATGAATCCACCCCCGCGTATCTGCCGGAATGCCAATGCCCTGGCCAGCGCGGCGTGCGTGTCGGTCCGTTTGGCCTCAGCCAGCAGCGCGGCGTGCAGGTCAGCATGGGATTCGGGTGTCGCGCTTGGTTCATGTGTCAGGATATAGCGATACCAAGCTTCGTAATCTGGCGCCGGACTGTCATCGGTGGCACGCGCCCGCGCGGTTTCCAGTGTGGAAAACAGCACCCAAGGGATCGAGCGGCGCTGTGGAATCACATCCCGCAGCGGGTCACTGGCGTTATCAGCCATAAATTCCGTCGCAGCGTCACTGCTTTGGGCAACGGCCTGTGCCTGACCGTTGCTTGCCGGGCTTTGTCCGCCCAACGAGAACGGATGTTCGGTCCGCAACACATTCCCGCCCACCATCAATGCACGATACCCAAAGTAAATGTCGGGGATACTGCCGCAAAACACTGTCCCGTCGGGCATTGCGACACGGCGCAGATAATCGCGCGAAACGACACCATGATAGATCGCTGGCGCCCAGTTGGTTGGCACGATTCGCGCCCGCATCAGATCGGCACGCTGCACGGCCATGTCGACGTTACGCGGCGCCCCAAACAAGGCAGACCGACGCAGTTTGATCCGACTGCTGACGCCTTGGTCCGGCCACGTGTACGACGGCAGGGCCCAAAACAGACAATCGGGGCGAGCCTGCTTTAGAATTCGGCGCAGGCTGGCGAACTGCCCCGGCAAATATCCATCATCGTCACCTATGAAGCTAATGTAATCTCCGGTGCATGCGGCCAGCCCATTTTCAAAATTGGCCCGCATCGAAACACCCGTTTCAGGTCGGGTGTAAATCAACCGTGGATCGGAGATGGCAGAGACAAGCTCGCGGGTGCCGTCGGTGCTGCAATTGTCGCTGACAACGATTTCCAAGTTGTCGTCGTCAATATCCAAAGCCGTTTGCAGGGACGACTTTAAGTAAAGCGCGCGTTGCCGCGTGGGGATAACAAGGCTGATCTTCATGGCCGATCCTTCAACAATGCGTGGTCCTGACCCAAGTCATCGGCCAGAGGCACCTTGCCCAGAAACCCGCCGGACGCCAAGACCTTGCGATGGCCCCAAAGCCGCCATTTCAATTTGCGCATCCCGTTACGCGCTTCTTTGCGCAACCGGAACCAAACTGGACCTTTGTCAGGTTTGCGATTGGCGTTCGGATCGACGGTCCGCTCGCTTTTGGTTAACACCGCGGCCAAATCTTCGACCTTTTCCGGGGCCTCGAGAACCAGCTGAATAGCGACAGCGGGAAATGTTTGAACACCCGCCAGTCCGGGCGCGGCATGAAAATAAAGTCGTCAAGGTGATCAGAGTATGTCTGGGACCAATCCAACAACTTGCGGCACCCGGATCGAGACACAATATAGCCGCCCGCGCTGCTTGCCGTTTCGAGAAGCGCGCGCACGTTCATATCGTTGATCTGATCTGCAGGCCCGTACGGTAATACTTTTGGGGAATAGTCGATCTTGACCACATCGAATGCGCCCGAACTGGCCATCAATCGGCGCACAACCTCTGCCGCATGGCGCGACAGGCGCAGATCATCCTCAAAAATCAGCACCGTCGTCATGCCACTGTTCAACGCATGGGCCCAGATTCGTCGGTGGCTTTCGAAACAGGCGATCTTGCTTTTGCTTAGCCCCCATTTTCCGCCTGTGCCCACGCAATATCCACAGGTCGCACGCCAGTCCGACAGCAGTCCGTCAGCGGTCCGTCAGCGGTCCGTCCGTGGCCGGCCAGCGCACCGCCTGCCCCAACCCGCGTTCTGCAAAGTGCGCCTCGACAAAGGCGCGGCGTTCAGGGACGCGATCCAAGTTGATATAGAAAATGCCGTTCTGATCCATAATCTTGCCTAATCTGCGTCGGGCGTCGGTATTCCGCCCGTTTAAGCCGACATACCCCAAGTGAAAAGCCGCGGGTGTGAAGGTGTCAATTAATTGCGGGCTGATCAAGCCATATTCGGAGCTTTGAGACCGTCTCGGCATCTGTGGCGCGCACCTGATCCGGTTTCGGGCACAGCAAAGTTTTGCATAACCCGCCCCGCCAACACCTAACCTGATCTAATCCGGTCTATTTGCCTGCCATCGAAAGGGCCGCACTTAGCTGGGTATGCACCAAACCCCCGGCAGCAATCACGCCATCGACCTTGGGGTGGGGGTTGTTGAACCGCAGTGCAGCGCCGGTTCTGTCGGTGCAGATTGCCCCGGCCTCGCGCAATATCAAATCCCCGGCGGCGATGTCCCATTCCCAACTTGGGCGCAGGGTCAGCATGCCGTCGAACTTGCCTTGGGCCACCAGCGCCATGCGATAGGCCAGTGACGGGCGGTACGAGCGCTGAAAACCGGGGGCGGCACCGTTGGTCCAGTTCTTGGCGTCCATATTCGGGCGGGCTGCCAGAATGTCGGCGACAATCAGGCTGGCGGGGCTTGATGGGGTGATGGGCGCGCCGTTCAGTGTGGCACCCTGCCCCGCTGCGGCCACATACATCAGGTCGCGCAGCGGCAGATAGATCACCGCGGCAGTGACGATGCCCTGTTCGGCAATCGCCAGCGCATGCGCCCACGTGTTGGAGCCCTCGACAAAGCTGCGGGTGCCGTCGATCGGATCGATGATGAACACCCGGTCGCGGTCCAGCCGGGTGGTGGTATCCTCGGTCTCTTCGGACAGCCAGCCATAGCCGGGCCGCGCCGCTTGTAGCGTGGTTTCCAACATGGCGTTGACGGCCAGATCGGCCTCGGTCACCGGGCCGGCGCCGTCGGGTTTATCCCAGCGTTGCGCGTCTTTGCCGGTGAACCCGGTGGCGATGCGCCCGGCTTCGCGGGCGGCGTCCGTCAGCAGGGTCAGGTCGTCATGTACCGGCAAGGGTCATCCCTTCGATCAGCAGCGATGGCACCACGCGCGACAGGTAAGGGCGCGCGTCATTGGCAGGGACAATGCGGCGCAGCATGTCGATCAGGTTGCCAGCGATGGTGCATTCGTTCACCGGATAGGCGATTTCGCCGTTTTCCACCCAGAACCCGGCAGCCCCACGGGAATAGTCGCCAGTATTTGGGTTGATCGTCGACCCGATCATCGAGGTGACCAACAGGCCGGTGCCCATGTCGCGGATCAGGTCGGCGCGGCTGGCATCGCCCGGTGTCAGGCTAAGGTTCCAGGTGGCCGGTGACGGCGGCCCAGAGGTGCCGCGCGCCGCGTTGCCGGTGGATGTCATGCCCAGTTTGCGCGCGCTGGACAAGTCCAGCGTCCAGCCGGTTAGCACGCCGTTTTCGATGATTGTCCGCCGTTGCGTTGGCAGGCCTTCGCCGTCAAATGGGCGTGATGCCCCGATGCGGGGGCGGTGCGGGTCTTCGACCAGCGACAGGTTGTCCGGCAGCACCGACTGGCCCAGCATGTCCTTTAGCCACGACCCACCCCGCGCCACCGACGCGCCGTTGGCGGCTGCCATCAGGTGGCCGATCAGCGACGAGGAAATGCGTTCGTCAAACAGCACCGGATAGCTGCCGGTCACTGGTTTGCGGGCGTTCAGGCGTTCCACCGCGCGCTGCCCGGCGATGGTGCCGATCTCGCCCGCTGGGCGCAGATCACTTTGGTAGGTGCGCCCGTCGCCATCATAATCCCGCTCCATCCCGCTGCCGGTTCCGGCGATGGCAACGCAGGAAATTGACCGGTGGGTCCGGCTGTAGCCGCCGGAAAAGCCGTTGCTGGCGGCCATATGCACCCGGGTCTGACCATATGCCGCGCTGGCGGTCTGCACTTGCGACACGCCATCAACGGCCAACCCTGCCGCTTCGGCCTGCAGCGCGTCGGCTTGCAGGGCTTCGGGTAGGGGTTCGGGGGCCGGATCGGACAGCTCTAGCGCCGACAGGTCCCAATGGGTGGCCAGCTGGTCAGGATCGGCCAGCCCGGCATAGGGGTCTTCGGGGGCCTCGGCGGCCATCGCCACGGCGCGTTCGGCCATCGCGGCCAGGGTTTCGGGGCGGCTGTCGGACGAGGACACAATTGCCTGCCGCTGGCCCAGCAGGACCCGCAGGCCCAGATCTGTCGCTTCAGAGCGTTCGGCGTGTTCCAGTGCCCCGGCGCGCATGTCTACGGCAACCGAGCTGCCCTCGACAACGATGGCATCAGCGGATGCAGCGCCGGCTTTGCGGGCGGCGTCCAACAGCAACTGGCAGAGGTCTTGGGGGGTCTGTGTCATGTGGTTCTTTCCGGCGTTTCCCGGGTCATCAGGTATCCCCGGCGGGCGCGTGCCGCAAGGGCAGCGCAAAAAGAAAGAGGGCCGCGCGGGGCGGCCCTCGGGCAGGAACAGGGCTATCCCCGCGGTATATCGCGCGTTATTTCAGGCGCTGGCCATTGGCCGAGATATGCCCTTGATCGTTGATCTCGATCTTGGATTTCAGCGTATCGGGGCCATCGCCGGGCACCGCCATCATGCCCATCATCATCCGTCCACCCATCGCATCCTGATCCGACATCAGACCCATCTGGATCAGCTTGTCGATCAGGCCATTGGCGCCTGTCAGTTCCAGATTGGCCTCGCCCGCAGGGGCAGGCAAGCCATCAAACGATTCCAGATCGGTGTTGTCAAAGGTGAACTGGCCGGTTCCGGACAGCTTGGCCCCCACTGCCGACACCAGAAGCTGATTGATGTTCAGCGCGTTCAGCTCGCCCGGAGGGGCGGACATATGTTCCAGCTGTTCGGCCACGGCGGGGTCAAAGAAATCGACCAGAACCTTGGCCTTGCCTGTCAGATCCAGCGCGATGGTTGCCGGATCGGGTGGCAGGACCGCGCCGGGGTCAAACATGCCCCAGATCATATCGGAAATGGTGAAATCGGCCAGCTTCAGCGAAAAGGCAAAATCTTGCTCTTCGTCCGACTTGGCCACCGGAATATCAAGCTTGAACCCGACTTCGGCCATGTTTATCGCCACAGGGAACGGCAGTTGGCTGGTGGTGATCGAAATCGCCGACGCCATTTGGCTGACATCATAAGCCAGATGTGCCGCACTCATCGCGACCCCCAGCCGACCGCCCTGAGACGACGAGGTCATCGAGACTTTCTCGCCATCGCCGACGCCCTGCATTTCGGTATTGCTGGCACTATAAGTAAACGCGCCATCAAAGGCGAAACCGGCCTTTAGCATCGCCGCAAAATCCGCAGTGTCATATTTGCCGGGGATTTTGCCAGCACCTTCAAAGCCGACGCCCTGCATGGTGCCGGTGAATTCGCCTGCATCATCCGATTCCGGGTCGTTAAAGGCAAAATCATAGCTCAGCGTTTCTGCGCCCCCCGTCTGGGAATAGCTGCGCATGTCGCCCGTCTGCATCAAGGTATCGCTGATCACATCGGTCAGCGTCACCGACACCCGCGCCAGCCCCGGTGGCATCTGTTCGCCGTCCACGACCAGCGACGACAGGGTCATGTCGACCTGTGCCGCCTTATACGCCGTGTTCATGTTGTCCGGATCGCCCGAAACCACCAGCGAATGGCCGCTTTGGGTATAGCTGAGCCCGACATCAAAGCTGTCTTCGCCTTCGACCTGACTGAAAATGCGCATTGGGATCGTGGCGGGCATGGATACGCTGACGGTCCCGTCGCTGTTGCCAGCCAGCACCATCTGCCCCAGATCAACCGAAACCGCGCCTGCGGTCTGCGGCATCTGCATCGACATCGTCAGACCGCTGATCGTCAGGGTGCCGCCGGATGTGCTTTCGGTGCCGGACACTTCATAGCCCGCACCGGTCAGATAGCTTTTCCAATCCGACCAGACATCCTGGGCGGTTACGTCGGCAAATGCCATCGGCGCCGTGGAAATACAGAACACGGCAGCCCCTAGGCCGCGTGCGAAATAGACAGTCATAAAAGAACCCTTCCCAATCAACGTGTGGCACTATGCTGTGCGCTTGGTGTGCAGCCGTCAAGAGGCCGGGGGTAGACCCGGACCCTTAGCCGCATTACCACGGGCAATATCAAAGGTTTGTGGGGGAAAATACAATGGGCATGACGGGAAAAACTGTTCTAATCACCGGCGCAAGCCGTGGAATCGGGGCCGAAGCCGGGCGGGTGTTCGCCGATGCGGGCGCAAATGTGGTGCTTTTGGCCCGATCCGAGGTCAGCGTAGCGGCGCTGGCGGCAGAAATTGGCGACGCAGCGCTGGCGATGGCCTGTGATGTTGCCGATTATGCCCAGGTTCAGGCGGCTGTGCAGGCCTGTGTTGACCGTTTTGGCGGGCTGGACGTGCTGATTGGCAATGCCGGGGTGATCGAGCCGATCTCGCGATTGGCCGACGCCGATCCTGCCGGATGGGGACAGGCCATCGACATCAATCTGAAGGGCGTGTTTCACGGGATGCGCGCCGCGTTGCCGGTGATGCACGCAGCGGGGGGTGGTACCATTCTGACGGTCAGTTCCGGCGCGGCGCATGGCCCGATCGAGGCCTGGAGCCATTATTGCGCCTCCAAGGCCGGGGCGGCGATGCTGACCAGGTGCCTGGACAACGAAGAACGCGAGCAGGGCATTCGCGCCATCGGCCTGTCGCCAGGTACTGTTGCCACCCAGATGCAGCGCGAAATCAAGGCGTCGGGGATCAACCCGGTCAGCAAGCTGGCCTGGGAAGATCACGTCCCTGCCGACTGGCCCGCGCGGGCGTTGCTGTGGATGTGTTCACCAGAGGCGGACGCGTTTTTGGGCGACGAGATTGCCCTGCGGGACGAGGCGATCCGCGCCCGTGTTGGCCTGATATGATCGAGCTTGATAAAACAGCCGGGCTGTGGACGGTGACCATCAATCGCCCCGACAAGGCCAATTCGCTGACCGCGGATATGCTGGGCGACTTGGTGGATATTGCCGAAGCGGCTGGCGAGGCGCAGGCGCTGATCCTGACGGGTAAAGGTAAGGTATTTAGCGCCGGGGCCGATCTGGACGCGGCGCGCGCCGGGCTGGCGACGTCGGACCTGTGGGAGCAGCTGTCGGGGGCCATTGCGGCGCTGCCGTGTCTGAGTGTGGCCGCGCTGAACGGGACGCTGGCGGGTGGTTCGATGGGCATGGCGCTGGCCTGTGATCTGCGTATTGCGGTGCCAGAGGCCAAGTTCTTTTACCCGGTGATGAAGCTGGGGTTTCTGCCACAGCCGTCTGATCCGGCGCGGATGATGGCGCTGATTGGTCCGGCGCGGACCAAGTTGATTCTGATGGCCGGGCAAAAGATAACGGCGGACGAGGCCCTGGCCTTTGGGTTGATCGACCGGATTGTTGCGCCTGACGCGTTGATGGACAGCGCCCGGGCATTGACTGCGGATTTCTGTGCTGCCCAGCCCGAAATTGCCGCAGGTATCGCCGCACTATGTGCGCCACAATGAGTGAGACAGACATGCCAACGAAGCAAGCCGTGGTGATTGGTGCTGGCCCCGCCGGGCTGATGGCCGCCGAAGAACTGGCGCGCGCCGGATGTGATGTGATGGTGATGGACGCCAAGCCATCCGTTGGCCGCAAGTTCCTGATGGCCGGGAAATCCGGGCTGAACCTGACCCGCGACGAGCCAGAGAAAAAGTTTCGCGGCGCTTACGCCGAAGCTGCCCCGTGGTTGCGCCCGATGCTAGAAGCGTTTGGCGTGCAACAGGTTCAGGACTGGGCGCGAGAGCTGGGACAGGATTTGTTCACTGGTTCAACCGGTCGGGTGTTTCCGGTGGCGATGAAGGCCTCGCCGCTGCTGCGCGCCTGGTTGGGGCGGCTGAACACGGCTGGGGTGGTGTTTAACACGCGCTGGCGCTGGACCGGGTGGGACGGCGATGCGCTGGCTTTTGACACACCCGAAGGCGCGATGCAGATCAAGGCAGACGTTACGGTTTTGGCACTGGGTGGCTCCAGCTGGGCGCGGCTGGGGTCAGACGGGGCCTGGGCGCCGCTTTTGGCGGATCGCGGCGTAGAGCTTGCGCCATTTGCGCCAGCGAATGCCGGGGTTTTGATGGATTGGTCTGCGCATATGGCATCGGCCTTTGGCCAGCCGCTGAAAGGCGTTAGTTTTCGGGCCGGATCATTGGTGTCGCGCGGCGAGGCGGTAATTTCGGCGCGTGGGCTTGAGGGTGGCGGGATCTATTCGGTCAGCCGGGCGGTGCGCGAGGGGCATACGCTGTCTGTCGATTTGCTGCCGGATCTGACGCTGGATCAGGTGACGGCCCGGATTGCGCGACCCCACGGCAAGGCCAGCCTGGCCAACCATCTGCGCAAGATGCTTAAACTGGGGCCGGCACGTACCGCGTTGTTGCAGGAATTTGGCCGTCCGCTGCCGCAAGACCCGGCGGCTTTGGCATTTCTGATCAAAGGGTTGCGCCTTAGTCACACGGGGATGTGCCCGCTGGACGAGTCGATTTCCACCGCCGGGGGCGTGCGCCGGGCGGCAGTGGATGACGGGCTGATGCTGACCGCCTTGCCGGGGGTGTTTTGCGCCGGGGAAATGCTCGACTGGGAGGCCCCGACGGGGGGGTATCTGCTGACGGCCTGTCTGGCGACGGGACGTTGGGCGGGCATATCCGCGGCGGGCTTTTTGGGAGGAAAGCAAGCCAGTTGAAATTGAGACTTCTTGATGGCGGTTGCTCTCCGTTTTCTTTCAAAGAAAACGGGTCGGAAAATTTGAAATTTTCCGGTTTCAGTCCGGGTTGTCTTCGCCCAGTTTGGGGGCCGGGCGGTGCAGCGCCAGGTCGGCGTCCGAAAACACGTAGGGCGCGCGAATGCCCGGGACGCCGTCCAACTCGATCTCCATGCCGCGCGCGATCACCTGTGGGTCGGCCATCACATCGTCCAGCGCGTTGATCGGCCCGGCAGGCACGCCAACCTTTTCGCAAGCCGCCAACAGGTCGTCCCGGCTGCGCTGTACGGTGGCACCGTTCAGTCGGGCGATCATCACCCGCCGATTGGCGACCCGGTCCTTGTTGCTGGCAAATTCCGGTGCATTGGCCATATCGCTCAGATCCAGCAGGTGGCACAGGCGCTGATATTGTGGGTCATTGCCGGTGGCGATGATGATATGCCCGTCCGAACAATCAAACACCTGATACGGCGTCAGGTTGGGATGCGCGTTGCCCATGCGCCCCGGCGGGGTGCCGGTGGTCAGGTAATTCAGCGCCTGATTGGCGGTGACGGCCACTGCCACGTCCAGCAGGGACATGTCGATATGTTGACCCTTGCCGGTGCTGGCGCGCTGGTGCAGCGCCGCCAGAATGCCAGAGACCGCGTAGACGCCGGTAAAGATATCGGTAATCGCCACGCCCGATTTCTGCGGCTGGCCGTCGGCCTCGCCGGTGACGGACATCAACCCGGACATGCCCTGGATGATGAAATCATAGCCCGCGCGATGCGCATAGGGGCCGGTTTGACCGAACCCAGTGATCGAGCAATAGATCAGCCCTGGATTGATCGCCGACAGGCTGGCGTAATCCAGCCCGTATTTGGCAAGGCCCCCAACCTTGAAATTCTCGATAAAGATATCCGCATCCGCGATCATCGCGCGCAGCTGCGCCTGCCCTTCGGCAGTCGCAAAATCCACCGTGACCGAAGCTTTGCCACGATTGGTGGAATGAAAGTACGAGGCCGAGACATCATCGCCCCGGGTCACAAACGGCGGCCCCCAGGCGCGGGTGTCGTCACCTTGGGGGGATTCAACCTTGGTCACCTCGGCGCCCAGATCAGACAATGTCTGACCGGCCCAGGGGCCAGCCAGAATACGGGCCAGTTCGACGACCTTCAGGCCCGCAAGCGGGGCTGCCATCAGTTGCCCAATTCGGCGTCGATCACGGCGGAAAAGTCCGCATAGGGCTGGTTGGCAACCGGCTTGCCGTTGATGATAAAGCTGGGGGTGGAATCAATCCCGTCGGCCTCGGCCTTTTCCTGATACCAGGCGACCAGTGTCTTCGCCTTGGTGCCATCCTGCAAACAGGCCTCTAGCGTGTCATTTTCGATCCCGGCCAAACGCCCGATCTTGCGCAATTCGTCCACAATTGTTGAGGCATCCCCCGCGCGGGACCAGTTGGACTGACCGGCAAAGATCAGGTCGCTGATGCCAAAGAACTTTTCGGGTCCACCACAGCGGGCAATCATCGACGCCCACAACCCGTAACGGTCAAAATACACTTCGCGGTAGATGAATTTCACCTTGCCGGTGTCGATGTAATCTTTCTTCAACTGCTTGAACGGACCTTCGTGAAAGCTCGCGCAATGCGGGCAGGTGTAAGAGGCGTATTCGATGATGGTCACCGGCGCGTCCTCGGACCCCTGGACCATGTCGACAATTGTCGATGTGTCGATTTCAGGATCGTCCTGGGCCTGGGCGCCTGTGGCCAGGGCGATCAGGACAAAGCTGCCCATGACCAGGGCAGCCAGTGTGCGGAATTGTGCGACAAAACGGGTCATTCGTACCTCTTTTTCAGTGCCTATTCGGGGCTTTGGTTCAGTGCTTTGGTTTTGATAGGACGTTCTGGCCCAGACGTTCAAGGGCAGCGCGCAGATCATCGTTGTGTATATTCTTGGCGGTTTGTTCGGCGTCGTGCACGATGGCGGGCGACGGTGGTGCAGGTTCCGGGGTGGCGGGCCGGGCGAATTCGGCCTGGCCTTCGGCAAATCCGGTGGCCGCGGTTTGGGTGATCCGCACCTTAGAGATGGCGTTATAGCCATAGACCGCGTTCACCTTGGCGCGCAGCTGTTCCTTTTGCATTTCCAGCATTGGCGCCTGCGCGCCAGTCGTCAGCAGTGTCAGCGTGGCGCCAAGCCCGCCGCGCCCATAGCCGACATTCACCGGGCGGGCGATTTCGGCAATACCCGGTCCGGCGATCTCGGCCCAGTGGGTCAACAGGCGCGACACGGCAAAGCCCCGGCTTTCACCGGCGCGACGAATCCGGTCAGTCAGCACAGTTGCGGTGCGCTTGAACCCCCGGGTTGTTGAATGCCGCTTTGCCATTGTTGGTTCCGTTGCCGTTATGCCTATTGTAAAGCGCCGACAGACAGGCGCCAGTCAAACCGGGAGGCAGGGCGAAAAAGTTTGCGTGATCACAAGGTGAATACAGGATGAATACGGATGAGATACCCGATCTGGTGCTGGATTGGTATGATCGCAACGCGCGGGTGATGCCGTGGCGGGTGTCTCCGGCGGATCATGCGGCGGGGATCCGCGCCGACCCCTATCGGATCTGGATGTCCGAAGTGATGCTGCAACAGACCACCGTTGCCGCCGTACACGCCTATTTCCACCGCTTCACCGCGCGCTGGCCGGATGTTCATGCGCTGGCCGGGGCCGAGGATGGCGATGTGATGGGCGAATGGGCAGGCTTGGGGTATTATGCCCGCGCCCGTAACCTGCTGAAATGCGCGCGGGTGGTGGCGGGCGAACATGGCGGGGTGTTTCCCGACAGCTATGACAGGTTGTTGCTGCTGCCCGGTATCGGCCCCTATACCGCCGCTGCGGTGGCGGCGATTGCCTTTGATCGGGCCGAGGCGGTTGTTGATGGCAATGTCGAACGGGTGATGGCGCGGCTGTTCAATCTGGCCACGCCGCTGCCCGCCGTCAAACCAGCGTTAAAAGACCGCGCTACCACCCTGACGCCAGATCAGCGCCCGGGGGATTACGCGCAGGCGATGATGGATCTGGGGGCGACGATTTGCACGCCCCGGTCGCCGACCTGCGGGCTGTGCCCGTTGCGGCCCGCCTGCCTTGGCCACCGTGCCGGAACCGCGCCGGACCTGCCGCAAAGGCTGGCGAAAAAGCCCAAACCGACGCGGTATGGCGTTGTGTATCTGGGGCGTGATGCGGATGGCGGCTGGCTGTTGGAACGCCGGCCGGACAAGGGGTTGCTGGGCGGGATGCTGGGCTGGCCCGGGTCGGACTGGGGCGATACCCCGGTCGAGGCCCCGCCAGTGGTCGCAGACTGGGCCCTCCTGCCCGCCGAGGTACGCCATACCTTTACCCATTTCCACCTGATCCTGACCGTCAAGACCGCGATTCTGCCGGGTGATTGCGCGCCTAAGACCGGGTTTTTCCTGCCACGACAGAATTTTCGCCCGTCCGATTTGCCGACGGTGATGCGCAAAGCCTATGATCTGTGGCAGGATTAAGGGCCTTGGCCTTAATCGCGCATTACCGCTCTTGGGCTAGGATCACAGGTTTGCTAGGCTTTGCACACCCAACCCAGCGGAGAACCCGATGATCGCCCCCGAGACCCTGGCCAAATGGCAAAGCGCGCTGCCGTTCTGGATATCGTTCCTTTTGATACCGCTGGCGTGGACGGGGGCCATACACGGCGGCTGGACCTTGCTGTTGGTGCCCTTGGTCACGTGGTATCTGTTTGCCGCGTTGGATGCGCTGGCCGGGCTGAACCTGGAAAATGCCGACCCGGACACGCCGGATGATGATCTGGTCTTTTACCGTGCGCTGACAACTCTTTGGGTGCCGATGCAGTTCCTGATGCTGTTCGGGCTGATCTGGTACGCCACCCATACCGATCATCTGTCGACCCTCGGCAAGCTGGTGCTGTTCTTTGGCGTCGGGGTGATCACCGGCACGGTGGGGATCAATTACAGCCACGAGCTGATGCATCAGAAAAGCCGGGCGGAGCGCGCGCTGGGGGATATCCTGCTGGCGATGGTGCTGTATTCGCATTTCCGGTCGGAACATCTGTTGGTGCATCACCGCTATGTCGGCACGCCACGTGATCCGGTGACCGCCCGCTATAATGAAAGCTTTTTCCGCTTTTACCCACGGGTGCTGCGCGAATGCCTGCACTCGGCGTTTCAGGCGGAAAAGGACATGTTGGCACGTAAAAGCCTGCCCTGGACCGCCCCCAGCAATCCGTTCTTTCGCTATTGGGCGTTGCAGGGCGGCATGCTGGTGCTGGCATTTCTGCTGGGCGGCTGGGCCGGGCTGGGGCTGTTTCTGCTGCAGGCCGGGGTGGCGATTTGGCAGCTGGAGCTGGTGAATTACGTCGAACATTACGGGCTGACGCGCAAACATCTGGGCGGTGGCAAATACGAACATGTACGCCCGCAGCATTCGTGGAACACGGCACAGAAAGTCTCAAACTGGCTGCTGATCAACCTGCAGCGCCATTCGGACCATCACTACAAACCGGACCGGCGGTTTGTGCTGTTGCAGAACCATACAACTGCCGATGCGCCGCAATTGCCCTATGGCTATCCGGTGATGACTGTGGCGGCGATGTTCCCGTCGCTGTGGCGTCGGGTGATGAACCCGCGTGTGCAGCAATGGCGCGCGATGTATTACCCCGAGATTACCGACTGGACCCCTTATAACAAGGTGCTGAACCCGGCCCCTAGGTAGGTGTCAGACCTCGATCCGCAGCCAATCCAGCGGCAGGATATCGGGATTGACCAGCTTGGGGTCACCAAACCAACGGACTGGCCCTGCGACACGCTTGGCCGGGGTCTGGTTCAGCCACGCGCCCCACCATGAAAACGACGAATTGCCGATGATGTTGTGCTGGCACAGGGACATCAGGCGCATATCCTCAAAATCCGTCTCTGGCCCGTTGAAATCCACCACCACCTTGGCGCAGGGCAGCGGCAGGTTGTCTTTGGCCCATTGCGGATCATCCGAGAACACATACACTGTCGGATCGCCCGATATCCCGTCCAGAACCCGCGCCAAAGCGGCCTCGTAATAGGCCTGATCGCACAGCACATGCGCCCCCAGCGTCAGGTAATCACCGCGCCGCACATGCAGTGAAATCGACAGGTTGTCGGCGATCTGCGCCGCCATATCGGCATTCTGGGCATTGCTGAAATCGGGAAAGGTGAAATCCTGGCGGATGGTGTCGGCAATCTCGGCAAAGTATTTTTCCGACTGCCAATAGCCGTGCAAGTAATCGCCATCGCCCCAGTTTTCGATTGACGGGTTATAGCCCAAGCCACTTTCACGGCGAAACTTCGGTGCCCGGCGCGTAAACCGCCAATACCCATAGCGCAGCTTTTGCTGTCGGGGGGGCGGCAAAGGGTCCGGGTCAACCAGCGGCAGATCAAACACCCGGGTCAACACCCCCTCGCCCCGCGCCAACACACCGCGCGTATCCAGCGCCACCTGCGTGTCAAACCGCGCCGCCAATCCACGGGCGGCGGCGTATTGGAACATCTGGTTGCCCAGACGACCGTGAAGGCGGGTGATGATCATGTCAGGCCCAATACAGTGGTATTTGACCCCTTAGTTAAGGGCAAAGTGGCAACAAGGCCAGCCAGTGCAAAGGGCAACCATTGACCGGGCTGCAACTGATACCTATGTGGTGCGTCAGGTTCGGGTCCCTGCCGCCTGCAAGCGTTGTCGCTTTGGTGAAACCCGGTTTGAACAGCACCTATTGCCCCCCATACGGCATGTGCTTGATGGCAATGCAGGCCCCGTCGGTGATCATTCATGCCGTTCTCGGAAGAGGCGCAAAATGACATATTCGAATACTCTCCCGCCAATGGCGGAGCTGAAAACCCAGGCCAAGCGCCTGCGAACCCGGTTGCACGGCAACGGGGTTGATATCAGCCACAGTGAATCGCTGGAGCTGATCGCGCAGCAGAATGGCGCGCGCGACTGGAACACGCTGCACGCCCAGATCGGCAATGCACCGCCCGCGCCCAAGCTGGGCGAGCGGGTGACCGGGCGCTATCTGGGTCAGCGGTTTGCCGGTTACGTCAAAGGTCTGACATGGCTGGGACAGGGTGATCAGTACCGGATTACCCTGCATTTCGACGACCCGGTGGATGTGGTCAGCTTTGACAGCTTTTCGTCGTTTCGCCAGCGGGTGACCGGGGTGATCGGGGTTGATGGCCGGTCACCGCAGAAGACCTCGGACGGGGCACCACAGTTGATCGTGGACCGGCCCGAGGCGTAAGGCCACCAGCCCAAAATATAAAAGGCCGCCGAAATCCGGCGGCCTTTTATTGTCTCTGTCAGGTTGGGTTTACTCGGCGGTCCAGCCAGAAACCGCTTTGACTTCCAAAAAGTCCTCGATGCCAAAAATGCCGCCTTCGCGCCCGTTGCCCGATTGCTTCATGCCCCCAAACGGCGCCCCGGCAGACCGCGCCTGCCCGTTCATTTCCACCATACCCGAACGCAGCACCCGCGCCATGCGGTTGGCCCGCGCGCTGTCTTGCGTCTGGACATAGTTGGTCAGGCCATAAGGCGTGTCATTGGCGATCTCGACAGCCTGTTCTTCGGTGTCAAACGGGATGATCGTCAGCACCGGGCCAAAGATTTCGGTGCGTGCGATGTCCATATCGTTATTCACATCGGCAAACACCGTTGGCTTGACGTAGAACCCCCGGTTCAGCCCGTCTGGCCGCCCGGTGCCACCCGCAACCAGCCGCGCGCCTTCGTCGATGCCAGCCTGGATCAGCGCCTGAATCTTGGTCCACTGCACCTCGTTCACCACCGGGCCGATATGGCGGCCCTCGTCATGCGCATTGCCCACGGTCATCTTGCTGGCAACTTCGGCGGCGGTTTCGACGGCCTGATCGTAAACACCCGACTGCACCAGCATCCGGCTGGGGGCGTTGCAGGATTGGCCGGTGTTGTTCATCATGTGCAACACGCCGCGTTTAACCGCCTTTTCGTCGGCATCATCAAAGATCACGTTGGCCCCTTTGCCGCCCAGTTCCAGATGCACCTTTTTCAGGGTATCCGCCGCCGCTTTGGAAATCAGCGTGCCCGCGCGGGTCGAGCCGGTAAAGCTGACCATGTCCACATCCGCGTGGCTTGAAAGTTGCGAGCCGACGCCAACGCCATCGCCATTCACCAGGTTGAACACACCGGCGGGAAACCCGGCTTCGTCCATCATTTCGGCAAAGATCATCGCGTTCAGCGGGCTTTGTTCGGACGGTTTCAGAACCATTGTGCACCCCGCAATGGCGGCAGCGCCGACCTTTAGGGTGATCTGGTTCATCGGCCAGTTCCACGGGGTGATCAGCGCGGCGACGCCGACGGCCTCAAAGATGATCCGGTCATTGGGGGCGTCTGCGTTCAGCGGGCGGTCGAATTCAAACGCCTTGGCGGCATTGATGAAATTCTTCAGGTGCCAGGTCCCGGTGCCGACTTGGCTGGTGCGGGCCATGTCGATTGGCGCGCCCATTTCGGCGCTCATCGCCTGGGCCAGATCCTCGCCACGGGTTTTATAGACTTCGACCAGCTTTTCGACCAGTGCGATCCGGTCAGCAACCGGGGTGGCCATCCAACCGGGCAATGCGGCCTTGGCGGCGGCGACGGCGGCATCCGTATCGGCCTGATCACCCAGCGAAATAATTGCACAAGGGTCTTCGGTTGACGGGTCAATCACCTCAAAATCATTGGGCTGTGACGGGGCGACCCATTGGCCGTTTATGTAGAAATCGCGTTTCTCGATCATTGTCTGACCTCCAGTTACCAAACGGTAACCTGACCGCACGGTCAGGGATTCGTCGGCACTTTGTCATTGGTGGCAGTTGGGGGCAAGAGACGGGATGTAACGGCAGGCCCAAGGCATTACATTATGCCGTAAGACGAATCGATCACAGACCAAAATCAGGAGAATGACATGAGTTTGCGCATCAACGACACGATCCCGGATATGACCGTGGTCACGGATCAAGGCACCTTTCAGTTGCACGACTGGATCGGCGACAGCTGGGCCATCCTGTTTTCGCACCCCAAGGATTTCACACCCGTTTGCACCACCGAATTTGGCGCCGTCGCGCAGCTGGCCGACGAATGGGCCAAGCGCGGCACCAAGGTGATGGGCATTTCGATTGATGGGGTCGAACAGCATAAGAAGTGGAAAGGTGACATCGAAAAGACCAGCGGCGCGCCTGCCGGTTTCCCGATTATCGCCGACGAAGACCTGGCCGTGGCCAAGGCGTTCGACATGCTGCCAGCCGAGGCTTATATGCCCGACGGGCGCACCCCGGCGGACAGTGCCACGGTGCGGGCGGTGTTTATCATCGCGCCGGACAAGCAGCTGAAGCTGTCGATGACCTATCCGATGAATGTGGGCCGCAACTTTGCCGAAGTTCTGCGCGCGCTGGACGGGTTGCAGATGGCCAATGGCAAGGGTGTTGCCACCCCCGCCAATTGGAATGTCGGGGATGATGTGATTGTGCCGACCACGGTCAGCGACGAAGATGCCAAGGCGAAATTCGGTGAAATCACCACGGTTCTACCCTATCTGCGCACCACCAAAGCGCCCAGCTAGCGCTTTTGCGGGCGCAGGTCGATCTGCGCCCGATACCACGCGCGTTTGATTTCCCGCATCGGTGCCAGACCGGTGCGGGTTTTCTTTTGAATGGTCGACCCGCCTAGTTCGTCAGTCAATTCGCGTACCCCGCCGGGCAGAATGGTATGCACCGGCTGGCCGGTGATCCAGTGCATCTGGAGAAACGTATCAACCGGGCGATCCAGCGCGGTGCTGGCGTCCAGCAGCCGTTGCGCGGCATTGCAGCCAACCACCTGACACACGGTCTGCAACCCGATGATCCGTGGCAGGAACAGCGCCGCATGATCGCGCCGCGCCACCATAGCCGCCGGTTTTTCCCGCTGTTTGGCGGGGATGCGCAGGTAGGTATCAGCGCTGGCATGGCTGTGGATCAGGTCCAGCGTTTCCGCCCAAAGCTCTGGATCAAGCGCCAGGTCATCCTCGGCGATCAGGGCGTATTCCAGACCTTCGGACACAATTTTCTGCCAACATTGGCGGTGGCTGAGAAAACAGCCGACCTCGCCCGCCGTCAGCGCGAACGGGTAATGCGGATTATGCAAGTCTCCGGGGTGCAGGGCAAAGCCGTTGCTGTCCACAACCTGCTGCCCAACAACCGCATCGGCGATCCGGGCCGAGGGCAGGTCTGACAGCAGCTTTTTGGCGTTAGGCTGGCGTTTCTGGTCGCCGCGCATATGGATGATCAAAGACCGCATAGCACGTGCATAACCGGGAATTCTGGCGCGGGAAAGGTGTGGAACTTCCGCCCTGGCGGGCGTCCTCGCAGGGGCGCGTATTTGGCCTATGATGTGGCGGATTGCGGACGGCGGACAAAATCCACGCCACAGCGGGCAAACATCGCCGCAAACACCCCAACCAGCATCGCAACAGCGAAGCCCACGTAAAACAGCGGCACGAATACCCCTGGCAGGTCGCCAAAGGGCATCGGTTTCAGCTGGCTGAACACCCCAAGCGCCAGCGTGCTGGTCCAGCAGGACAGCGACACCCCGGCGATACCGGACAGTTTCAGCAAGGTGGGTGGGTCAGATTCACCAAAGGATAGGTCCACCTGCCGGGCAAAACAGGGCAACGCATAGGCGCCGATGATCAGCGCGTTCAGGGTTAGCAGCGAGACAACCATCAGCTTGGCAATCAGTTTTGCAGAGAACTGCGCCGGGTCCAGACCGGTCCGCGCATAAAGAATGCACAGGGCCAGGCCAAAACCGGCAGCCAGCCCCACAAGATGCGCACCACGGGCTGCGTCCAGCAGAAAGACACTGTCCAACGGACTCTCCTCTTTTTTGATCGGCGCGTGTGGTGATCATCTTGCCATGTACCCGCTTGGTTCGCTGTGTGACCCATCGCGGGTCACGCCCCCCGGCCAGTCCTTCCATGCAGTACAGCCGGTGGGATGGGCACGAAGAAAGGCGGGTTCGTGGCAAAGTCCGGGCAGGGCCGATGGGTCGGCGGAGCTTTGCCGGTGCGCTGGGGGCTGGGGGCTGAGGGTTGGGGGTTGGGGGTTGGGACGATGAAAGACGGGTTTACGTAGGTTCTCTGACAATTTTAAGCAAAGGTTCGAATGCATACATGGCCGGGCTTCGGCCTGCTGATGGTATGACCGTCGACAGAAGCCCTTCATCAACCAGTTTTTTTGAGAACCGGTTCGCCGTTGGTGTTGGAATGCCGCTGGTGTTGACGAATTTGTTGTTTCGAAAAATTGGGTTTGCAAAAACGAAATCAAGGGCGTTGTTGGACCATTGGGACCTAAGGCAATCCCTGAATACCTCTTGCATTTCTTCATAGAGAGTTTGGATTTTCTCTGCTGTTTCAAGGTTCTCCAGCGCCTGCGCGTTTAGCGCATTCAGGAAGAACGAACACCAATCCGTCCAGTTTCCGTCCTTGGACACGGCGCGCATCCGTTCGATGTATTCTGGTTTATGCTGCTCAAAATAGCCGCTATACTGCGAGTCCTTAAGAACCCGAAGAAGTTGTTGATGTTCGAGGGGAAATGGATTCTCCTTCGGCTATGATCTG
>JBLINN010000022.1:0-22683 GCA_047639325.1 Paracoccaceae bacterium
CGTGCTTTACTATCTGCCCACTGGCAACCTTGGCACCATCAATAATGACATCATGGCCGGAACCCTGCTGGATGATGTCCGGCGCGCCGGGGCCGGCGATGATTATCTGACCGGCAATGATGGCAACGACCGCCTTGTTGGCGGAACGGGGGCCGATTACCTGCTGGGCGGAACCGGCAACGACAAGCTGAACGGCCAGGCTGACGATGACCATATCTATGGCGGCACCGGCCATGATATTGCCAACGGCGGCAGAGGGTTCGATTTTCTGTACCTGGACGAAGGCAACGACATTGGCCGCGGCGGGGCCGACAATGATTATATTTACGGCCAGAACGGTAACGACAGGCTGGTCGGCGGCACCGGGCAGGACATGCTGTCAGGCGGGCGCGGTGACGATACGATGATCGGTGGCGCCGGTGGTGACACCTATCGCTATGGTTATGATCTTGATAATCTGGGCACCATGCGCGACGCTGGGCATGACGTGATCAACGATAAGGGTGACGCGGCAACCTGGAACAATTTCGACCGGATCGAACTGTTTGGCTATTACGGACCCGGCGATGGGTCGGCAGCAGACGCCTATGCCCGCTTGTCTTTTGACAAGGTTGGCGACGATATGGTGATAACGACAGCCGACGGGGCCGGTTCTGTTACCGTGCTCAACCAGTTTGGCCGGAACAAATTCGCCATTGAAGAGCTGCATTTCAACGCGGGATACTGGGAGCCGAAGCAATTCAAGATACTGGACAGTGCCAAGACCGATATCGGCGATGATCGCCGCACCAACAGCGACTTTAACGAAGTGCTTTTTGGCACTGATGCTGACGATCTGATCTTTGGTGGCTCGGGCAGCAATCTTATCTGGCTTGGCGATGGGGCTGATACCCTGATCTATAAGGAATCTGACCCGGCAGTCCATTTCTACGGCACCGGCGGCGGGTCGGTGAACGACATCGTCGAGGATTTCGACATCACAATGGATCAGATGGATTTCCGAGAGGTCGGCACGGCAACAAGCATCTCCAATCTGCTTATCGTCGACAATGGGGTCGGAAATGCCACCGTCAACTGGTATAGCGGCGACATCGAAATTGCGAACATCTTCATCGAGTTGCGCGGCGTTACTGCCGCAGATCTGACAGTGGATCACTTTGCATTCGGCTGATCAAGGCCGGTTGGAACGGCGCGAAACCGTCCCAAAACCTTGATTTCACGGGCGACGAGGCGGCGTTTGGTGTTCCAACGCCGCCGCAATCACCTGTTACAAATAGTCTGACCGTTGCAGGCCATATTTGGCCATTTTCTCGTTCAAGGTCCGGCGTGGCAGGCAGAGTTCATCCATCACCGACGCAATTGATCCCTTGTGTCGACGCATGGTGTTGTCGATCAGCATCCGTTCAAACGCCTCGACATATTCCTTTAGCGGCTTGCCTTCGGTGGTCATCACCGGCTGCATTTCCTCGTGATCCGACATTAGCAGCGACGCGATGGTGCCGCTGCCGCGCCGCGACTGCAGAACCGCGCGTTCGGCGATGTTGATCAGCTGGCGCACATTGCCCGGCCACGGCGCCTGCAACAACTGCGCGGCCTCTTGCGCCGACACTTTTGGTGCGTCACAGCCGTATTCCTCGGCGAATTGCTCGCTAAGGCGAGTGAACAGCGTCAGGATATCCTCGCCGCGCTGGCGCAGCGGTGGCACCGTGATGCGCAACGCAGCCAACCGGTAAAACAGGTCAGATCGCAGCGCATCTTCGCTGGTGCGCCCGGCTTCCTGAATGTTGGATATGGCGATGATCCGGGTTTCCGCCGGGGTGCCCTGTTCGTTGATCACGCTCATCAGCTTGGCCTGCAAACTGTCGCTAAGGGCTTCGATGTCTTCCAGCACCAGCGTGCCGCCGCGGGCCTCTTCGATGGCGGGCAGCTGCGCGTCTTCGGGCATCATCGGGCCAAACAGCCGCTTGCCCAGCGCGTCTTCTTCCAGCGCGGCGCAGCTGACCAGCACGAACTTTTTGCCTGCGCGGCTGCCGACCGCGTGCAGCGCATGCGCCACCAGCGTCTTGCCAGTGCCAGTTTCGCCGTCGATCAGCACATGGCCATCGGCCTGCCCCAGATCCAGGATATCCTCTTTCAGACGCTCCATTGTTGGGCTGGCGCCGATCAGTTTGCTCATCAACTGGCCGCCATCGGACAGCTCGCGCCGCAGGGCGCGGTTGTCCAGCACCAGACGGCGCGCGCCAGTGGCGCGTTTGGCCAGTTCGGACATGCGGTCGGGATTAAACGGCTTTTCCAGAAAGTCGAACGCGCCGACGCGCATCGCCTCAACCGCCATCGGCACGTCGCCGTGCCCAGTGATCATAATCACTGGCAGCGCGCTGTCGGACCCCATCAGTTTCTTCAGAAACTGCATCCCGTCCATACCGGGCATCTTGATGTCGGAAATCACGATCCCAGGATAATCCGGGCCGAGGATTTTCAGCGCGTCTTCAGCGCTGGCAAAGGTTTCAGTGTCATACCCTGAAAGGGCCAGCCACTGGCTGATCGACTGGCGCATGTCCTGCTCGTCGTCGACAATCGCGATCTTCATGGCCTGTGCCATTTCACATCCTCACTATTCTGCAGCCTCAAGGCCGTTTTCCAGTATCGGCAGCTGCATTTCAAACACCGCGCCACCCGTCTGCCCGTTGCGCGCCGTCAGCCGCCCCCCAAGGTCGTTGACGATCCCGGACGAAATGGCAAGCCCCAGCCCCACACCATCACCTGGCTGTTTGGTGGTATAAAACGGCTCAAACAAGGCATCGAAATCTTCGACACCGTCGCCATTGTCGCGCACCGTCAGAGTGGCGGTTTCGCCAGCAGCCAGGATGATCTCGACCTCGGGGTCGCTGACTGATTTGGTGGCGTCAATCGCGTTGCGCAACAGGTTGACCAGCACCTGTTCGATGCGCATCCGATCCCCCATCACCAACACCGGATCTTCGGGCAATATCCGCGTGATGCGCACATGGCGCTGGCGCAGCTGCGGTTCCATCATCGACAGCGATGACGCCAGCGCATCGCCCATGTTTACAGGGCTGAACGTCTCGCTGCCCTTGCGGGCATAGGATTTCAGCTGCCGGGTGATCGCGCCCATCCGTTCGATCAACCCGTCGATCCGCCCAAAGGATGACAGCGCCTCTTCGGGGCGGTTGCGGCGCAGCAACAGGCGGGCGCCCGCCAGATAGGTTTTCATCGCCGCCAGCGGCTGGTTCAGCTCGTGACTGACAGCCGCCGACATCTCGCCCAGGGCGGCCAGCTTGGACGATTGCGCCAGCGTCTGTTCGGCCACCGCCAGGGTTTTCTGCACCCGTTCGCGTTCGGCGATTTCCCGCTGCAAGCGCACATTCAATGCGCGAAGCTCTGCCGATTCCCGCTGAAACAGCGCCATACGCAGCGCGGTCTTCCGGCTAAGCGCATAGAACACCAACGCCAGCAGAATGGCGAATCCCATAATTTCCAGTGCCAGCACCGCGTTGACCCGCTCGCGGATCGACTCGTAGGTGGTAAAGGACGTCATCCGCCAACCGCGAAACAGGATACGGTTTTCCATGCGCATCACCGCCTCGCCGCGCAAATAGGCATCCGCTGGCAGCGCGGTCCAGTCGGCGGTCGCGCGAATGGCCCGCTGGATGGCCCCCAGCGGCGTCTGACGTTGCAACGCAGCTTCTTCGCTTAGGCCCCGCCAGCGCGATTCCGTCGCCAGAATGATGACGCCGGTGCTGTCGGTCACATGAACCGCATCAGAAATCCCTGCCCAGGCGCGTTCGAATTTCTGCAGGTCAACCTCGACCACAATAACGCCCAACATCTGCTGCCCGCTTTCCAGCCGGCGCGAATAGGTAAAGCTGTAGCCACCCGCCTCGCGTTCGATTACCGAAAAGATGGTGGCATTTGATCGGATCGCATCAATGAAATAGGCGGCGCTGCGGTGCTGCTGGCCCAACCGGCTGCGATCAGTGGCCGCCACGGTGCGCCCGTCAATATCCAGCAGCATCAGCGACGCCGCACCTATTTCTTCGACAAACGAGATTAAGCGCTGGGTCGATTGGCTGAAATCGCTGAAATTCAGCGCGCTGATCAGGGTTGGATCGCGGGCCAGCAATTGTGGCACAATGGCGTTGCGGCGCAGCTCGCTGATCAGGTTGCCACTGTAGAGCGCCAAGCGCAGCTCGGCCCGGCCGCGGGTGGTTTCGGTGAACCGGTCGCTGAGCAACCGATTTGTGAACCACACCGTTGCCACGGCCACCACCAGCAACACTGCCAGTGCCAGCCGCACCCGCCAGCCAACACTGCCAGAACGCGACCAGATCACGGCAGGCGGCGATGGCAACGTTTGCCGGGACTTTGGGGTGGGCGGCTTGCTCATTAGGTCAAACTAGGCCCCTTGCCCGCCACGCTCAAGTCACGCCGGTGTCAACACGCCGCTTAATGCGCGAAACAGCGCCGCCCCATCAGTGCCACCATGCCCGACATCGGCGGCGCGTTCGGGGTGCGGCATCATCCCCAGCACCCGGCGGTTGGGCGACAGGATACCAGCGATATCGCTTTGTGATCCGTTGGGATTGTCGGTATAGGTAAAGGCAATTCGGTCCTCGCCGCGCAATTCGGCCAGGGTGTCAGCATCGGCAAAGTAATTGCCATCGTGATGCGCAATCGGGATGTCGATCACATCGCCCGCGTTATAGCCCTCGGTATAAGCACTGGCCGAGGTTTCGACCTTCAGGCCAACCGTGCGGCAAATGTATTTCAACCCGGCATTGCGCAGCAACGCCCCCGGCAGCATCCCGGTTTCGGTCAACACCTGAAACCCGTTGCAAATCCCCATGACATAGCCGCCACGCTTGGCATGATCGCCCACCGCCCGGCAGATCGGCGATTGCGCCGCAATGGCCCCACAGCGCAGATAATCGCCATAGGAAAACCCGCCCGGAATGCCGACAATGTCCACCCCGTCCGGCAGGGTGGTATCCTTGTGCCAAACCATCGTCACCTCGGCCCCTGCGGCCTCAAACGCTGTGGCAAGATCACGGTCACAATTCGACCCGGGAAAAACAACTACGGCTGCGCGCATGACAGGCTCCTGTTCCGCTTAATGCTCAAAATCTGTAATCACTGCCACACCCGGGGGTGCTGCATGGTCAAAAGCTGCCAGTTCGACGCTAGCGCCCGACAGCGGGATAGTGCGGGTGACCAGCGGGCTTAGATCCAGCTGACCGCCCTCGATCACCGATAACAGTGACGGATAGCGCCAGCTGGGCATGCCCCGTGTGCCGTAAATCGCCAACTGCCCGGAATAGACCACATCCATCGGCAGCGACATCTGCACATGATCGCCCGCAGGCATACCGATCTGCACCATCCGGCCCAGCTTGCGCAGACTACGCAGCGCGCCCACGGTGGTCACCTCGACCCCCAACGCCTCGACCGCCAGATCAGCGCCGCCACCGGTGATGTCGCGCACCGCCTGCGCAGCGTCACCCTCAGTGGCGTTCACCACCGCGTCCGCCCCCAGCGAGGCGCAATAATCCAGCTTGTCCTGCACGATATCCACCACCACAACCCGCGCGCCCAGCGCCCGGCCCAGCAACAGCGCCGACAGACCAACCCCACCGCCACCAAACACCGCCAGCCATTCGCCAGGGCGCAACGCGGCGCGCCCAGTCAGCGCGTGCCAGGCGGTGGTCACCCGACACCCCAGCCCGGCGGCGATCTGTGGCGAAATACTGTCCGGCAACGCCGTCAGATTGGCATCGGCAAACGGCACCGCCACCAGATCGGCAAACGCCCCCGCCTGGGTAAACCCCGGTATCGCCTGGTCGGCGCAAATCGTCTGATTGCCAGCGGCACAATCGCGGCACTGCCCGCAGGCCAGTATAAAAGGCGCAATAACCCGGTCGCCGACGCGCCAGCGGGTCACGCCCGCGCCAACGCCAACAATCTCGCCGCAATACTCATGCCCCGGGATATGCGGCAACGCGACATCCGGGTCGGCCCTGGTCCAGGCATGCCAGTCCGACCGGCACACGCCACAGGCCAGAACCCGCAACACAACGCCACCCACCGGCACTGCCGGATCAGGCAGCGTTACCACCTGCAACGGTTGCCGCCAACCGGTCATCAGCGCGGCTTTCATCGCCTAAATCCCAGCTTACCCGAACTCAACGTCGTAGCGCTCGATCACCGTGTTGGCCAACAGCTTTTCGCACATCTCGGTCACATCCGCCTCGGTTGCGCCCTCGGCCAATTGCAGATCAATCACCTTGCCCTGGCGCACGCCTGTTACCTTGTCAAAGCCCATCGCCCCCAAGGCATGGCGCACCGCCTCGCCCTGCGGATCCAGAACCCCGGCTTTCAGCATCACATGTACCCGTGCCTTCATCGTGCCACCCTCAGTCCTCTTCAAGAAACCGCCCGGCGTTAAACCACCCCGGGCTTTTTCTTGTTCCAAATACTCAAATCCCTGCACCGCATCCCGGCGCAACCTCGGCATAGGCATCCGTCAGATTGCCCAGATCGCGCCGATACACATCCTTGTCCAGCTTGCGCCCGGTCTCCATGTCCCACAGCCGACAGCTATCAGGGCTGATTTCATCCGCGACAATCAGACGCTGAAAATCGCCGTCATACACCCGTCCGATCTCGATCTTAAAGTCGATCAGCTTGATGCCAACGCCGTACATCACACCGGCCATGAAATCATTGACTCGCAACGCCAGGCTCAGAATGTCATCCATATCCTGCTGACTGGCCCAGCCAAAGGCAGCGATATGTTCCTCGGAAACCAGCGGATCACCCAGCGCGTCATCCTTATAGCAATATTCAACAATCGGGCGCGGCAGCTGCGTGCCCTCTTCGATTCCCAATCGCTTGCTCATCGACCCGGCGGCAAAATTGCGTATGATTATTTCCAGCGGCACGATCTCGCAACTGCGCACTAATTGTTCGCGCATATTCAAACGCTTGATGAAATGTGTCGGCACGCCGATCGTGTTCAGCCCAGTCATGAAATACTCGCTCAGGCGGTTGTTCAGAACCCCCTTGCCATCAATCACATCCTTCTTTTCGGCATTGAACGCTGTCGTATCATCCTTGAAGTATTGGATGATGGTTCCCGGTTCGGTGCCTTCGTACAAAATCTTGGCTTTGCCTTCATAGATTTTTTTGCGCCGCGCCATCAAATTGCCTTTCGGGGATATCAGCGGGGATGAGTCCCGCCGCCTAAGAGTCCTCATAGTGCAAGCGATGCAGTGTCGCAAGCAAACCGCTGCCCCTTGCAGGTTGTCGCCCATGTGGGCATATGCCTATTGAAACCAAGCCTATTGCAGAGGGACCAGACCCATGACCACATTTGATTCTCGCGAACAAGCCTTCGAATCCAAGTTTGCCCATGACGAGCAAATGGTGTTCCGGGCCGATGCCAGACGCAACAAACTGTTGGGCCTGTGGGCCGCTGGCCTGATAGGTGTTACGGGTCAAGACGCCGCAGAATTTGCCAAAACAGTGGTTAAGGCAGACCTTAGCGAAGCTGGGCACGAAGATGTTTATCGCTTCGTCGCCGCCTATCTGGGTGACAAAGCCGACGAGGCCACCCTGCGCGCCAAAATGGCAGAGCTTCACGCTGAGGCCAAGAGCCAGATCATGACCGAAACCAGCGACGACTAAAGGTCGACCCAACATCCTTTGGGCCGCCCGCAAGGTCGGCTCATGATGTTCATGAAGTTTTTGAGTTTGCCACAGCCCCCTGGTCCGTGACAAACGGGCGCTGTCTCTCAATGACCTGCGCGCGCGGGTTTTTTCTATTTCAGGACAATCCGACATGACCAACGCCTTTTCCGCGATGCTCGACAGCCATGACGTCATTTTGGCAGATGGCGCCACCGGCACCAACCTGTTCAACATGGGGCTGCAAGCGGGCGACGCGCCCGAGATGTGGAACATCGAACAACCCGCCAAGATCATCCAGCTTTATCGCGGTGCCATTGATGCGGGCAGTGATCTGTTCCTGACCAACACATTTGGTGGCAACGCCTCGCGCCTGAAACTGCACGGGGCCGAGCGCCGGGTGCGCGAGCTGAACCGGGTGGGTGCCGAACTGGGCCGCAATCTGGCCGACAAAGCAGGCCGCCCGGTGATTGTCGCCGGATCGGTGGGCCCAACCGGCGAGATCATGCAGCCGGTCGGCAGCCTGAGCCACGAGCTGGCGGTCGAGATGTTTCACGAACAGGCGGACGGGCTGAAAGAGGGCGGGGCCGACATCGCTTGGCTGGAGACCATCAGCGCCCCCGAAGAATACCGCGCCGCAGCCGAGGCCTTTGGCCTGGCCAATATGCCCTGGTGTGGCACGATGAGCTTTGACACCGCCGGACGCACCATGATGGGCGTCACCTCGTCTGATATGGTGCAGATGGTCGATGGCCTGGACAACCCGCCGCTGGCCTTTGGCGCCAATTGCGGCACCGGGGCGTCGGACATCCTGCGCACCGTGCTGGGCTTTGCCGCCCAAGGCACTGAACGTCCGATCATCGCCAAGGGCAATGCGGGTATCCCAAAATATGTCGACGGGCACATCCATTACGACGGCACCCCGGCCCTGATGGCCAATTACGCCGTGCTGGCACGCGACAGCGGCGCGCGGATCGTTGGCGGCTGTTGTGGCACCATGCCCGAGCATCTGGAACGTATGCGCGAAGCCCTGGACACCCGCCCGCGGGGCGAACGCCCGACACTGGACCAGATAACCGCCGCGCTTGGCGCGTTCAGCTCTGCGTCAGACGGCACCGGCGAAGACACCAGCGGCCCCCGTCGCGTGCGCAGCAGTCCGCGGCGGCGCGGGTAATCCGCTGGGCCCCCTTAGGCGAACCGCTATTCGCCACGCGCTTTGACGCCGCCTGTCATCACGGTTAACCGGCGCAAACGCCCAGCTTGCCGTCGTCGCATTATGTTGAGACAATGAAGCCCTGAAAATTTGGGGCGGGCGTTCGTGAACCTAACCGACGAAGAATCCGAGCTGATCTTTTCGATCATGCGTGACCTGAGTGGCGAGTTCGACCATTCCGAAGTCCGGCAGCGCGTTGGCCAAAAGCTGCTGGAACTGCTGCAAGCGGATCATTTTGCCTCTTATGTTTGGGATGACGCGGCGCAGGAATTTGTGTCTTGCGTCCAGATCAACATGACGGATGACAACCTGCGCCGCTATGAAAGCTATTTCCAGTTCCACGACCCAATCACCCACACCTTGCAAAAGCGGCG
Source organism: Paracoccaceae bacterium (assembly GCA_047639325.1). GTDB lineage: Bacteria > Pseudomonadota > Alphaproteobacteria > Rhodobacterales > Rhodobacteraceae > NVQY01. The sequence continues at coordinate 9,292 of JBLINN010000022.1, forward strand.
CAAGGCAACACCGGTCAGCGAAGTTATGCGCCATGACCGTCTGGTGCGGACCGAGTTTTTCAACGATTTCCTGAAACAGGACGGGCTGTGTTACGGCATGAACTTCTTTGCCTATGATCGCGGCGACAATATTGGCGACCTGCGGATATGGCGCGGCGCCGACCGCGAGGATTTTACCCCAAGGGACGCACAGATCGTTGATGCAATTGGCCCCAGCCTGGTGAACGCGCTGATCCGGGGGCGCAGTATCTCGGGCCGCTCGCCATCGCTAAGGTTTGCGCAGATCGCCGGGGATGTCGGGTTCACCGTCCGCGAAGCCGAAGTTGCCGATCTGCTGGTCACCGGGCTGGCGGATGATGAAATCTGCGGCAAGCTGGGGTTTTCCAAGCCAACGCTGCGCACCCACATCGCCGCGATCTTCCGGAAATCCGGCCTGAACCGGCGCAGCCAGCTGGCGCAATTTCTGGCCGGGAAAAATCATCATTTGTGACGATAGCGCCTTAGGGCCCGCGATTTCTATCCTGCCTCTTAACCATCACGGAGGCATAAATGACGCGGGACTTACAAAAGCTGGATGCGGTTGGCGCAATTGCAGCGATCAAAAGCGGGCGCGTTACAGCGGCGGGTTATGCCGAGGCATTGTCCGACAGGGCCGCGGCACATGCAGACCTGAATGCGCTGCAAAGCTTTGACGCCGATTACCTGGTGCGCGCCGCCGCCCAGGCGTTTCAGGATCACCCCGATGCCGCCATGGCGGGCCTGCCGGTTGTCGCCAAGGACAATATCAACACCACCACCTATCCCACCTCGGGCGGCACCACCGCCCTGCTTGGCCACACGCCAGCCACCGATGCCGGTGTCGTCACCACGATCACCGCCGCTGGCGGGTTCATCGGCGCCAAGTCGGCGATGCATGAACTGGCGTTTGGCATCACCTCGAACAATGCGGTGACCGGCGCGGTGATCAACCCCGCCGACCCGGCAATGATCCCGGGCGGGTCATCCGGCGGCACAGCGGCGGCGGTCGCGGCGGGCATTTTCCCGGCGGGGCTGGGGACAGACACTGGCGGGTCCTGCCGGATACCCGCCGCGCTGTGCGGGATTATCGGCTTTCGCCCGACAACCGGGCGCTATGACGGCAATGGGATTGTCCCGATCTCGCACACCCGCGACACGGCTGGGCCAATGGCACGCACGGTGCGCGACATCGCGCTGTTTGACGCGGTTCTTGCCGGTGACACCAGCCCGCTGGCGGAGGTTGACCTGCACGGCGTCACGCTGGGCGTGCCACGGCAGATGTTCTTTGAAAACCTCGACCCGGTTGTCGAACGCGCGGTTGAAACCCAGCTGGACGTTCTGGCCAAGGCGGGCGCGACCCTTGTTGAGATCAGCCTTGAGCCGATCTGGCCACATAACGAGGCGTTCGGCTTTCCGGTGGTGTTTTACGAAGTCATGCGTGACCTGCCCGCCTATCTGGCGCGACACGCGCCGGGCGTGTCGTTTGACGCCCTGATCAAAGGCATCGCATCGCCCGACGTGGCAGGCGCGTTTGGTAGTCAGCTGGGCGACGACGCAATGCCCGAAGCTGCCTATCGCGCGGCGATGGACGAACACCGCCCAATCATGCGGCAGATATACCGTCAGGCCTTCGAGGCACATGGGCTGGATGCCATCGTTTTCCCCACAACCCCCCTGCCCGCGCGCCCCATCGGCGACGATGAAACCGTGCTGTTGAACGGCGCGCAACTGCCGACCTTTCCAACCTATATCCGCAACACCGACCTTGGGTCCAATATCGGCGCACCGGGGATTACCCTGCCCTGCCCGGGTGCATCCGACCTGCCTGTAGGGATCGAATTCGATGCTTTGCCGGGTCACGACCGGGCCCTTTTGGGTCTGGCCAAAGCCGCAGAGCAAGCAATGGCGCACTAGACGCCGACATCAACAAAGGGAATATTACCATGCTGAAAAAGACAGCAAGCCTGCTGGCAAGCGCCGCAATAACGGTGGTTCTGGCCAGTGGAATCGCCAGTGCCGAAATCAAGGTTGGGGTGCTGGTGCCCGATTCCGGGCCTGCGGGCCTTTTCGGGCCATCAACCCGCAATTCCGCGATGTTGGCCGCCAAAAAGATCAATGCAAGCGGCGGCATCAACGGCGAACAGATCGAGCTGATCTTTGCCGATGTCGGCGTCCCCCCTGCCGAGGCGGCGCAGGCCGCGTTGCGCCTGTGGAAAGGCGACGGCGTGGCGGCGTTTGTCGGCATGCATGACAGCGCGGTGCGCGAGGCCCTGATCGGGCGGTTCGACGGCCAGGTACCTTATGTCTATACCCCGGTTTACGAAGGTAATTCCTGCGCCAGCGGTCTCTATATCACCGGCGAAACCCCCAGCCAGCAGCTTGCCCCGGTGATCCCGTATCTGGCGGAAACCCAAGGCGTGTCGAAATGGTATCTGATCGGGCATGATTATAACTGGCCGCGTGACACCAACGCCTTGGCCAAAACCTATATCGCAGATGCCGGTGGCGAAGTCGTGGGCGAAGAATACGTGCCCTTCACGGTGGCCGAATTCGATTCCTCGCTGCAGCGCATCAAGGAAAGCGGCGCCGATGCGGTTCTGATCACCCTGGTCGGCGGCGGCTCGGTTGGATTTAACGTCAGCTTTGCCGGTTTTGGATTGGACGAGCAGGCCATTCGCCTGGGTACCCTGATCGAGGAAAACACATTGGCCGGAATTGGTCCCGACAACGCCGACCGCCTGTATTCGTCTGCGGGTTATTTCGCGTCCATCGACACCGACGCAGCAGCCACCTTTGCAGCGGATTACACAGCGGCCTTTGGCGCCGATGCACCTGCACTGAACGGGTTGGGCCAATCGGCCTATGAAGGCCTGATGCTGCTGGCCGCGCTGGCCAACAAGGCCGGCAGCCTTGACGTCGCCGCGATGGACGCCGCCGCCGAAGGCACGACCTGGAGCACGCCGCGGGGCGACAACACCCTGACCGGGCGGCACATGGCACAGACGATCTATCTGGCCGATGGCAGCGGTGGCGCGTTCAATATCGTCACCTCGTTCGACAATGTCGCCTCTTCCGAAGCCTGCGCAAACTGATCCGGGCGGATGTCGTTGGTTCTGATTCTCAATCTGGTCTGGCAGGTCAGCACGCTGGCGATGGTCGCGCTGGGGCTTGCCATTGTGTTTGGCAAACTGCGAATCATGAACATGGCGCATGGCGAATTTGTGATGATCGGGGCCTATGCCCCGGTCATTACCGCCTCGCTGGGGCTGCCGGGATGGCTGCAACTGCCGATCTGCCTGTTGACTGTTGCATTGGTTGCCCTGGTGCTGGAACGGGTGGTCATTCGCCATCTTTATGGCCGGATGTTCGACAGCCTGCTGGCCACCTGGGGCATCGCCATTCTGCTGCGTGAAATCATCGAGCTGATATTCGGACGCGGCTATCAATCGGTCCGCCTGCCGATCTCTGGCACGGCGTCGGTTCTGGGTGTCGACTACCCCGCCTATCGGATCGCGGTGATCATCGGCATCGCGATGGGCTTTGCCTGTCTGACATGGTGGAACCGGCGTTCAAAGGTAGCGACGCGCATCCGGGCGATGGTTGGCAATCCTGATCTGGCCCAAGCAGTGGGCATCAATACCGCGCGGCTTTCGTCGGGCGCTTTTGTCTTTGGCTGCTGCACCGCAGGCCTAGCCGGACTGGTGCTGGCGCCGACCATCCGGGTCGAGCCGATGATGGGGCTGGATTATCTGATCCGCTCGTTCTTTGCGCTGGTGGTCGGCGGGCTTGGCAGCCTTGAAGGGCTGGGGATTGGCGCGGGCATCATCGCCGGAACCCAATCGGTCCTTGGCGCATTGGCAAACCAGACCTACGGCTATCTGGCCGTGCTCACCCTTTCCATTCTGTTCTTGTGGTTGAAACCTGATGGCATCCGTTCTTCTTCCCGTTAGCCTGCTGCTGGGCGCATTGCTGCTGATCCCCGAACTGTTCGGGGATTTCACAGCCTACCAGATCGGGCTGTACCTGATTTACGGCCTCGCCGCACAGGGGATCGGGTTCCTGTGGGGCAAAACCGGGGTGTTGCCGCTGGGCCAGGCGCTGTTCTTTGGCGTTTCCGCCTATGTCACCGCCATCGCGTTGCGCGACGTTGATGGCCTGATGCTGCAGCTTGTGTTGGCCGCCGTGGTTCTGACCGTTATCGCCGGGTTTGCCTTTGTGCTGGCCAGCGTTATTTTCCGCGGCCGCAGCGACAGCGGGCCTTATTTTTCGCTGATCACGCTGGCGCTGGCGATGATCGCCGAGCAGATCGCCGGAACCACCACCGGCCTGACCGGTGGCTTTAACGGGCTCAGCGGGTTTCAAAGCCTTGGCAATCTCGATCCGTTTGGCGGGTTTTATTATGTCATCGTCACCGCCTGCTGTGCCGTCAGCCTGATACTGTTTGGCCTGAACCGCCTGCCCGTGACCCTGATCGCCCGCGCCGTCGCCGATAATGAGCCGCGTTTGCAGCTGTTGGGGTTTGCCACCCACCGGGTCAAAGGGTTGGCATTCGCCTTTTCCGCCGTCATCGCAGCGCTGGCGGGCGGGCTGTTTGCGTCGCATCAGGGGATCGTCACCCCAACATCAACCGGCTTTGCCCTATCGGCGGAAATGGTCATCCTAACGGCCGTTGGCGGGCGGTTCCACGTGCTTGGGCCGCTGATTGGGGCGGTGGTGGTTGGCTGGGCCTCTGCCGAATTGCGCGACAGCTTTCGCTATTGGGAGCTGTTTATGGCACTTGCCTTCATTCTGGTGGTGTTAAAAGCCCCCGGTGGGATCGCCGAATTGCTGGAACGCGGCTTTCGCCGTGTCTGGCCGCAAAAACCGAAGGCCGCCGCGCAGCCACTAAAGGCACCGACGCCAAGGGGAAAACACACACCGCAGCCGCTGTCATTCCACGACGCGCATTTGCAAATCGGTGTGGTCAAAATTCTGAACGGGGTTTCCTTTGAAACGCCCGCCGTCGGGATTGTCAGCATCATTGGCCCCAACGGGGCGGGCAAAACCAGTGCGCTGAACACGATCACCGGCAACCTGCCCCTGACGGGTGGTACGATCACCCTGGGCGACACACGCATCGATTCACGCCCGCCCTATATGGCGCTTGGCTGCGGCATCGGGCGCAAATTACAGGTGCCCTCTGTGTTCTTCTCGATGAGCGTGACAGAAAACCTGGCGATTGCCATGATGGCCAACCGGGCGCGCTGGATCGACTATGCCCGGCCCGCACCCTTCCGCTGGCGCTCAGCCGCGCTGACCGAGCTGCTGGCGCACCCATCGGTGCCGCTGCGCGAAGAGCTTGGCCAGCCGGTTGAATATCTGCCGCAAGGGCATCGCCAGTTTCTGGAATTCGCCATGACAATTGCCCCCGAACCGCCGATCCTGTTGCTGGACGAACCCTGCGCCGGCCTGTCATCGGATGAAACCGCCCTGATGGCCAATCTGGTGCAGCAGTTTCAGGCAAAAACTGGTGGTCTGGCCATTGTCATCGAACATGACATGAGCATCGTCGAGGCAATTTCCGACAAGGTTTTGGTGCTGCACCAAGGCAAGGTTCTGGCATTCGACAGCTTTGCGGCGGTGCGGGCCAACCCGGCGGTGCAAGCGGTCTATGCCGGGGGCACAAAATGACCGCCTTGCTGCAGATCGACAAGCTGACCGGCGGGTATCGCGACACAAACGTGGTCTTTGATGTCTCTACCGAGGTCCGGCAGGGACAGGTCGTTGGGGTGTTCGGGCGCAACGGCGTCGGCAAAACCACATTGGCGCGCCTTGTGCAGGGCGGCCTGCTGGCGGCGCAGGGCGATATCCGCCTGAACGGCACGCCGATTTCAGGCCTCCCGGCGCATAAACGGCGTGCTTTGGGCGTTGGGTATATGCCCCAGACATCCATGGTGTTTGACGACCTGACCGTGCGGGAAAATCTGACACTGGGGCAAACCCAGGCGCCGCCCGAGCGGTATTTTGATCGCTTCCCCAGACTGGCCGAACGTCTGGACCAGCTTGCAGGCACAATGTCGGGCGGCGAACGCAAAATCCTGGCCTTTGTCAGAACCATGATCGAAAACACCCAAATGATCGTCCTGGACGAGCCGTCAGAAGGTGTTCAGCCTGAAAATATCGACCACATGTCGGCCTGCATCAAGGAACGTGCCGCCGACGGCGCCGGTGTGTTGCTGTGCGAACAAAATCTGACCTTTCTGACCGGGATTTCCGACCACTATCTGGGGCTTGATGCCGGCAAGGTCGTGGCGGACAAACCAAACACGCAGATCACCCCGGATGAGATACGCGCGATCCTGTCACTATAGGCCCCTGCCCATCGCAGGGACAGGGACAGGGACAGGTTGGTTTTGCCACCGGGTCAGGCGGCAAAACCAGGTTTTTCTTTTATTCCCCCGAAGCGGAAAAACCGCTTAACCCACTGATTTTACGGATCAACCCAACTTGCCAAGCCCGCTAAACCCAGAGACCGTTTTGGCCATATCGGCCCAACCTTCGGCAGAGGTCACATAGTCCTTTAGATGACCACCCACAGTGCTGGACTTGTAGAAATTGGAAAACTCGTCAGCCTTGACGCCAATTTCCTTCAGCTCGCGGATCAACGCTTCGCCTTTTATGATACGTTTTTCAGCGGCGGAGATCTTTTTCACAGCGTCGTCAGACTGTTCCTGAAGTTTTTCGCGCGCCGATATACGTTTGTGAACTTCCTTGCTGCTCATCCATTCCCACAGGGTCTTTTCCTGGGAAAACTTTCGCAGTGCCGCCGTTTCTCCCTTCAGGGCGACGACCAACTTTTTCAGCTCCATCTTCAGCTTGGCAACCATGGATTTGCGCACCATAATCCGGTTCTCAAGCTCTGCAACATGCTTGCCAAGATTGCTGTCGCTGATCGGCTTTAACGCCGAGCGGATCGTATCCAGCTGACCCTCGACAGTTTTCAACAGTTTCTTTTCCTGATCGTAATCGGAATGGATTTCCTTGGCATACAGCCCAACCGTGGCGGTTGTGGACAGCGCCAGTGCCGCAATCCCCAGACCCATCACAAGCGGCGTAGCCGTCCCCGCCGAAAGGACAATCAGCGTAATGGCAAGCGCTGTGCCCCCGACAATCAGGATACCTTTGACGACTTTCTTAAGGATGATCCGCGCGTTTTTGTCGGCAATCGCCGCCTTGCCTGCCTTTTTGCGCGCCAATTGCATGGCGATCAAACCTTGCTGCTCGACAACGTTTTTGGACCAGGCGTCGACAACAACGGTGAATGCCTCTTCTACATCACTTAGTTCTTTTCGATATCCGGCGATGTCTTCCAAATCCTTGGCCAGCGCCTTCATCAGGTTGCCGTCCTCGGGAATACCCCGTTTTTTGACCGCTTTGATTTTCGCGTCAGCTTCATCAAATTTCTTCTGTTTTTCCTTCAACCATGTTTCCAGATGCGCCAGCTGACCTTTTATCCGTGTGTCCATTTCTTTTTTGAAATAGCTCTGGATTTTCTTGATCATCGCCTTGTCGACACCTGCGATTTCAAAATCGACCTCGGCTTTGACTTCAAGTTTGGTCGACAAAAGTTTTGCCCCCTTGATGTCATAGGTTTTTTCAAATGTAACCGATCCCTTTTCTCCCGGCATTGGCTTTGTTCCTTCCATAATAAATTGATTTGAAAATCGACGTCCCGCATGTGCAGACCCCGTCACCGACAAATGTAAATGTATCAACTTGTTACAGGTAACCAGTTTATGCCCCCCTCGCAATCTTTAAGGGCCGTCGGCACTGTTTCCCGGGCCCGGCCCGTGCCATGGTGCCCCATCAAAAGGACGGGCCAGGGGGCAGACTGCCGGGCGGTTAACCCCGCCAGCCTGCGTGATATTGCGGTGCTACAATCCCAGACTGCGAAGCACCCCGGGCAGGGCCTCGGGGATGTCTTCGGCGATCAGGCCGGGGCCAAACTGAACCGCGCTTTCCACATGCAGCCAGGCGGCGGTTTCGGCGGCGGCCATCGGGGATAACCCGCGCGCCAACAGCCCGGTGATAAATCCCGCCAACACGTCACCCGACCCGGCGGTGGCCAGCCAGGGCGCCGCCCGGTCATATTGCGCCGAATGGATGGCGCATTGCCCGTCAGGGGCGGCAATCACCGTGTCCGGCCCTTTGAACAGGATGGTGCACCCGGCCCGCTTGGCCGCTGCCCGCGTGGCATCAACCCGCGAATAGGCCGGGCCTTTGGTTGGGTCCTTTTGCAGCCGCGCGTTGATGTCCGGGAACAGCCGGGCAAATTCGCCGCCATGCGGTGTCAGCACGCACATGTCATGCAATTGCGCAAACAGCTTTTTTGGGTTCATTTTGAACATCGACAGCGCATCCGCGTCCAGCACCACCCGGCGCTGCATCGCCAGCGCGGTTTCAACCAGTTCGCGGGCGTTGGAATCAACCCCCAGCCCCGGCCCCAGACACAACGTGTTTAACCGGGCATCCCACAACAATTCCTGCAAGTCGGACGCATCCGACACCCGCGCCATCATCACCGCAGTGATCTGTCCGGCCACTTCGACCTGCGCTGCCTTTGACACACCCAGTGTCACCAGCCCTGCCCCCACCCGCAACGCGCCGCGCGCCGCCAGCCGTGCCGCGCCGGTATGGCCCGGCCCGCCTGCCAAGATCAGCGCATGACCGTAATCGTATTTCTGCGCCCGGCCCGGTTTGCCCATCAGCGCCCGTGTCGGTGGTTCCACCTTCCAGACATGCGCCGCGCGCTCGCGGCTTTTCTCGGCATGCGGCAGCCCGATATCCTTGACCACCACACGGCCCGAATGGCTGTCGGCGCGTTCCAGACAATGGCCCAGCTTTTCAGTATGAAAGGTCACCGTCAGATCGGCCACCGGGAAACAGCCCAGCGGGCGGCCGCTGTCGGCGCAGACCCCCGATGGGATATCCACCGCCACACATTTGACGCCGAACTCTTCGCGCAGAACCTCTAGATTGCTCAGCAGAAAGGCGGCATCGCCGTCGATTTCGCGGGTCAGCCCGGTGCCGAACAGCGCATCCACCACCAGATCGGGCGGCGATTTCACCGTGCCAAAACTGCGATCCGTCAACGGCCCCGACGGCCCGATGGCCGCCCATAGGTCATGGTTGACGCGGGCATCCGGCGTTAGGCCGTCCACCTCGCCATCCAGAAACGCGCTGACCTGCCAGCCTTTGTCCATCAGCAACCGCGCAATGACAAACCCGTCACCGCCATTATTGCCCGGCCCGCACATCACAACCACCTTGTGCGGGCTGGCCGCCCAGTCGGGCCATTCTTCAAATATCGCCTCGACCACACCTGCCCCGGCGCGTTCCATCAGCTTTAGCCCGGTGACCTGTCCGGCCGAAATTGCCGCCTGTTCAATCGCGCGCATCTGGGCCGCTGTCAGCAATTCGCTCATGCAATACCTTTCTACGATTCTATTTCGCCTATATTTCGTGCATTCCGCATAAAATTTAAGCAACTAAATGGTTCTACGCGCGCGCATCCTGCCCTGCCACCGTATCCGATTGTGGGCATGAATGAGAAGTGGTCTGACGCCAAAGGATAGGATTTACGACACGATTGCTGGGAGCCGTCTAATGAAAAAAATCGAAGCCATCATCAAACCGTTCAAGCTGGACGAAGTCAAAGAGGCGCTGCAGGACGTTGGCGTCCAGGGGCTTAGCGTGATCGAGGTCAAGGGATTTGGCCGCCAGAAAGGCCACACAGAGCTGTATCGCGGCGCGGAATACGTTGTGGATTTCCTGCCCAAGGTCAAAATCGAGGTAGTGCTGGATGACGATCAGGTCGACGGTGCCATCGAAGCCATCGTTGCGGCAGCCAAGACCGACAAAATTGGCGACGGCAAGATTTTTGTCAGCACCATAGAGCAAACAATTCGCATCCGCACCGGTGAAACCGGTTCCGACGCGCTGTAAACTATTCGACATCCCCAAAACACGAGGACATTTTGAAATGAGCAAGGACAAGATTCTTAAACTGATCAAAGACGAAGATGCGGAGTACGTGGACATTCGTTTCACCGACCCGCGCGGCAAGATGCAGCATGTCACCGTAATGGCCGATCAGGTTGACGAAGATTTCCTCGAAGAAGGCTTTATGTTCGACGGCTCGTCGATCGCGGGCTGGAAATCGATCGAAGCATCGGACATGAAGCTGATGCTGGATGGCGACAGCGCCTATCTTGATCCGTTTTACGCCGAAAAAACCGTTTGTGTGCATTGCTCGGTGGTCGAACCCGACACCGGCGAAGCCTATGATCGTGACCCGCGCGGCACCGCCGAAAAGGCCGAGGCCTATCTGAAGTCTTCCGGCATTGGTGACGTGGCCTATATGGGCCCCGAGGCTGAATTTTTCCTGTTCGACGACGTGCGCTATTCCAACACGATCAACAAAGTCTCGTTCGAAGTGGATGCCACGGACGCGTCCTGGAACACCGACACCGAATACGAAATGGGCAACATGGGCCACCGGCCCGGCGTCAAGGGCGGCTATTTCCCGGTCAACCCCACCGACGAAGCCCAGGACATGCGCAGCGAAATGCTGTCCACGATGAAGCGTCTGGGCATGAAGGTCGACAAGCACCACCACGAGGTGGCTTCGTGCCAGCACGAGCTGGGTCTGATCTTTGGCTCGCTGACCAAACAAGCGGATGAGCTGCAGAAATACAAATACGTGATCCACAACGTGGCGCATGCCTATGGCAAGTCGGCAACCTTTATGCCCAAGCCCATTGCAGGCGACAACGGCACTGGCATGCACGTGAACATGTCGATCTGGAAAGACGGCAAGCCTTTGTTTGCAGGCGACAAATATGCTGATCTGTCAGACGAAGCCCTGTGGTTCATTGGCGGCATCCTGAAGCATGCCAAATCGCTGAACGCCTTCACCAACCCGGCGACCAACAGCTATAAGCGTCTGATTCCTGGCTTCGAGGCCCCGGTTCTGCGCGCCTATTCCGCCCGCAATCGGTCGGGTTGCGTTCGTATCCCATGGAGCGAATCGCCCAAGGGCAAGCGCGTCGAGGCCCGTTTCCCCGATCCGGCGGCCAACCCCTATCTGTGCTTTGCCGCCCTGCTGATGGCCGGTCTTGACGGTATCTCGAACAAGATCGATCCGGGCGAAGCCATGGACAAAAACCTGTATGACCTGCCCGCAGAAGAGCTGGCCGGGATCCCAACGGTTTGCGGTTCGTTGCGCGAAGCCATGGAAGAACTGTTGGCGGATTATGACTATCTTCTGAAAGGTGATGTGTTCACCAAAGATCAGATCGACGGCTATATCGAGCTGAAGATGGAAGAGATCGAAACCTACGAGCACACACCGCACCCGGTTGAATACGGCATGTATTACAGCTGCTGATTTCGGCAAAGGTGCGCTGAAAGCACACCCTACATTGCGTTAAGGGCGTCCCAAAGCGGGGCGCCCTTTTTTGTGGCCTTACAGGGCCGGGATAGGCATCCAGATTTTGAATCTGTGCCCAACACAAAAATGTGATACCCTGCCTTTACGATCTGAATAAGAAACTGTTTGAGGCAGTAATTTTGGTATCATATCAGGCCTGAGATTAAGCGCAGTGCGCGCGTCCTATTGGGGTGCGGGTTAACATTGTGGTGCGATTTCAACACCGCGCGGACAACTTGGGAGAACTACCAATGGCACTTTTCATCACATACGCGTCTTACTCGCAATCCGGCACGCAGGGCCTGATGACCAACCCCGAAGACCGCAGGGTGGCCATACAAAAGCTTTGCGACAAGGTCGGCGCCAGGGTTGTCGAGCTTTACATGACAACAGGGTCCAATGACGTCGTGCTGGTGACTGAGGCCGAGGATGGCGCGGATGCCGTTGCGCTGGGCATGGCGGTTTCCTCGTCAGGCTCGATTTCCAAAGCCGAAACCGTGCGGGCCTGGACCAGCGCCGAGTTCGTCGAGATCACCAAAAAAGCCGGAAGCCTAACGGGGGCCTACACGCCGCCCGGCGCTTGAATTTAAGGCGGAAAAGAACAAGGGCATCCCGTATAGGGAGCCCGTTTTTAGGGGGCGCGCATTCTGAAACAAGGGCAGTCAGCAAGGGGCCAGTTTCAGCGCAACTGATTGCGCAGCAACACAAATCGCGGCCCTTTCAGCCATTGCCCCTGCAGATCAGGTGATACTTTCAATGGGCCGCAGGGGCCAAACGACATGTTGGCCAGCGCTACATCCATGTCGCCATCGCCATCAATGTCACCACTTGAAATGGCTATGAACCGGCCAATACGCCCGAGGCTATCGACGGATTTTGCCTCGAAAACCCCATCATTGTTCTGAAGATAGGCAACCCTCGCCTGATCCAGCCCCTGATCGATATTGCCGTAATAGGCAATCGCGGCAATGTCCTGATCCCCATCCTGATCGAAATCTTCCGCCAAGGCCGCCGTCGCACCATCCAGATGGAAAAACATCTCTTGTTGGAAGCTGCCATCAGTCTGTCCGGTGAACAAATAGATGCCGTGATAGGGTTTGAAGATCGGTGTAATATCTGCGTTGCCGCCCGCCGCATATAGCAGGTCCATCCGCCCGTCACCGTTGAAATCCAGAACCTGCAGATCGTTTGACCCATACGAGGGTGGAAATCGCAGGATTGTTTCGGCGACCGGTGTGCCGGCGCCAAAATCTTTAAGGCGAAGAAACCTTTCGTCAGCATGGGCAACCAAAACCCACAGGTCATCCCGGGTAACGGCCAGCGAAATGGCCCCGGCCTCTTCCAACAGCACCGTTTCACGCAATGTCCTGTCTGGTTGGCAAAAATGCGGGCTTAACTTGCCAGAATGGGTTCCGAATTCGGCAATCACATAATCGGTTTGACCATCCTTGTTGAAATCCCCGGCGACGACGTCAACCAGGGCGGTGCAGGCGCCGGACCAATCGGTTGACCTGCGCAGGCATTTGCCCCGCTTTATCCACGGCAAATTCAATCAAAAGCCCCAGCAGCAATTCGGTTTGGCCAATTGCCCCGCCGATAATTGCCGCCGGATAGCCCCCGGTTGGGGCCCGTAAAATGCGCGCGATCGCCCGGCCAGAGCGGACCTGACTAAGCAGTTGAAGATCAGCGGCATAAATCTCGATATCCAGTTCAAAACTGTCGCCCACCACCAACCGCAGGTGAAGTGGCCCTGCAAAACTGGACAGTCTGCTACTGAACAGTCTGCCAAGGTGTATCCAAACCCAAAGAATGGATGCGACAATGACGACGGGACGCCGATTTTCCGATAAGTTCAAAGCAACCGTGGCGCTGGAAGCGCTGCGCGGTGACAAGACCGGGCAACA
>JBLINN010000023.1:0-22257 GCA_047639325.1 Paracoccaceae bacterium
AGTCCAGCAAGCGTCAGACCGCCCGTCAACCCAAGCAGCAGATTGCGGCGTGTCGCAAAGGTCTGTTTCTGCGTGCGGGTCATCAGCGGCCTCTGCTCCCGGTTTACAACAGGGCCGTCGAAACAGGCCTTGTTACGGCTTGGTAGCACGAAATTCTGCGTTTCGTCCCGTTCTGCAGGGCGTTCCCGTTCAAGTTCTCGTCAGATCAATTGTCCTGCGACTGACTTTTTATGCTGTTGTTGCCGGTTAAAATTTGCCCGTCAGTGCGACGGGTGGCGTTTGGTTGAATCCTGCCATCACCCAATCCCTGCACAGCAACAAACCGCGACACACAAACCTGATGCGACGTTATTTGGAGAAATCATGGGAGCCGGCCCTGAACTGTGTCGAAGTCTGCGCCCGTTTTCCGGCCTCTGCCTGCAGAATAGTCCGGCGTTTGAAGGAAAATTGCCAAGCGGCAGCGTTGCGTTATGTACAGTGACGGAAATCTTTTTTTATCGTCGGTAGACATCGATCACTTCAACGAATAAATGCAATCTCGCAAGGCTGTAAATGCGAGAGCTGGAAAAACAGGGGCACTGGGTGCGTAATTTGGGGACTGCCGCTTTTCTGATGGCCCTGTGGCTGTTGATGTCAGGCATCTACAAACCAGTGGTCGTCGGATTTGGTGTCGCTTCGGTGCTGCTGGTGGTTCTGGTTCTGAACCGCATGGACAAGGCCGATGGTGACCAGGTTGATATCAGGCTTAAACCCCTGGCATTTGTCGGATACGTGTTTTGGCTTTTGGTGGAAATCGCCAAGGCAAACTGGGCCGTGACCAAAGTTGTCCTGGCCCGCAAAATGCCGATCGAGCAAAACCTGTTTTCTGTTCCCTACACCCAGGAAACCGATCTGGGTCAGGTGTTGTTTGCCAACTCGATCACCTTGACCCCCGGCACTTTGACGGTTGAAACCGAACTTGGCCATTTTCTGGTGCATGCGCTGGCCTATTCTGACAACGATATCCCGGCGCTGGCAGACATGGACGCGCGCGTCAGCGCTGTCGAAAATGTTGGGGCGGCGTGATGTTTGCACTGGCAGCCATAGCCCTTTTTGTGGCGATGATCCTGGTTGGGATACGCCTGTTCAGTGGCCCGACACTGTACGACCGGGTGATGGCGTTGAATTCGTTTGGGACGCACACAGTGCTGTTCATCGGTGTGTTGGGGTTTCTGAACGACCGCCCCGACTTTCTGGATATCGCCCTGCTTTATGCGCTGATCAATTTTGTCGGGACCATAGCGATCCTGAAATTCTTTCGATACCGGGCCATCGGTGACATTCCGCGCAAAACCGAAGAGATGGAAGGATAAGCCCTATGGAAACAATTGTGCTAATCCTAAGTTGGGTCCTGATCGTGTCGGGATCTTTCTTTGTCGTCATTGGTGCCGTCGGCACGCTGCGGTTCCCCGATTTCTGGTCGCGCCTGCATGCGGCGTCGATTACAGACAGCGCCGGAGTGATCCTGTTGCTGGCGGGCATGGCTTTGCATGCAGGGCCGGGGTTGGTTACGGTTAAGCTGGTTATCATCCTGGTATTCTTGTTCATCACCGGCCCCACATCAACGCATGCGGTGGCAAATGCGGCTTTTGTCTCGGGGCTGAAACCTCGTCAGCGGCCGACATCCGCACCCGAAGCAGAACCGACAGAATAACCAGGCGGCAAGGCAGGTCTCTTATAGAAACATTCATCGATATCGTTTTGTTCTGCATGCTTGTTGCGACGGCTTTGGCTATCGTGAGGATGCACAGCCTGTTCGCAACGGTCATGTTGTCGGGCGTGTTCAGCCTGTTGTCGGCTTTGCTGCTGGTGACGCTGGACGCCGTGGATGTGGCGTTTACCGAGGCCGCTGTGGGTGCCGGAATATCAACCGTTCTGTTGCTGGGCACGCTGGCGCTGACCTCGCGGTTCGAGCGCGCGTCTTCGCGCTCGCCCGCTATCCCGTTATTCGTGGTGCTGGTCACTGGTGCTGCCTTGATTTACGGCACTTTGGACATGCCGAATTTCGGCGACGCCAATTCACCGGTGCAAACCCATGTTGCCCCTGAATATATCGAACGCAGCCCGCATGAAATCGGCGTGCCGAACATCGTGACCGCGATTCTGGCCAGTTACCGGGGCTATGACACGTTGGGCGAAACCGCCGTTGTCTTTACCGCGGGCGTTGGGGTTCTTATGCTTCTCAGCGGGTTGCGCCGCCGCCGCCGCAAAAAAAGCGAGGACGCCTGATGCGCCACCATCTGATATTGCGGGTCGTCACCAAGCTGCTGGTCGGGGCGATCATGCTATTTGCCCTGTATGTGCAGTTCCATGGCGATTATTCGCCCGGTGGGGGCTTTCAGGCGGGGGTCATCATGGCCGTTGCTTTCATCATTTATGGCATAGTGTTCAGCCTAAATGATGTGCAACAGGTGTTTCCGCCATGGTTGGTGCACAAACTGGCGGCGCTGGGTGTGGTCATCTATGCCGGAACCGGAATTGTCAGCTTTTTCATGGGCTATAATTATCTGGATTATACCGCCCTTAGCCCGCACCACCCGGAACATGGCCAGCATTATGGCATCCTTGTGGTGGAACTGGGGGTTGGCATTACCGTCACCGGCGTGATGGTTGCGATCTATTACGCGTTTACGTCCCGCACCCCGATCATGGATGACGAGGCGTGGTGACAGTGGACAGCTTTTCCTGGACCTTTGTTGTTGGCCACCTGAATTATTGGCTGTTCATCGTGCTGATGATGACCGGTCTTTACATCGTTGTGGCCAAGGGAAATCTGGTCAAGAAAATCGTTGGCCTGAACATTTTCCAGTCGGCTGTGTTCATGCTTTATATTTCGATGGGCAAGGTGGCGGGGGGGACCGCGCCGATTTTCCCGGTCGACATGAACATTGACCCCGACGTGTTATATTCAAATCCGCTGCCGCATGTGCTGATCCTGACGGCGATTGTCGTGGGCGTTGCCACCACATCCCTTGGCCTGGCGCTGATCGTGCGCATTCGTGAAGAATACGGCACCATCGAAGAGGACGTTCTTCTGACGATGGAACAGGAAATCGCCCGGCGAGAGGCCAATTTGCATGACGAAGAAATTGGCGAGCAGGGTTGATGAGTACTGAAATCGTTCATCACACAGCCCTGACGCTGACCGATCACCTGCCTGCCTTGCAGGTTCTGGTGACGTTTGTTGCCGCACCGCTGATCGTTCTGATCGGCGGTCGCAGATTTGCCTGGCCGATTGCCTTCATCGCCAGCGCGATCTCTTTGGTGATTGCCGCCCTGTTACTGTCCCAGGTCTTGGACGGGTCCATCATATCCTATCACATGGGCGGGTGGGCCCCACCGTTGGGCATCGAATACCGCATTGATGCGGCGAATGCGTTTGTGCTGGTGCTGGTCACGGCGATTAGCACCTTGGTGCTGCCCTTTGCCCGCGTCAGTGTCGAAGACGAGGTGCCCAAGCGGCATCATGCGCTGTTTTACGCGTCCTTTCTGCTGTGCCTGACCGGCCTGTTGGGGGTGACCATCACTGGCGACGCGTTCAACGTGTTTGTGTTTCTCGAAATTTCGTCACTGTCGACCTATGTTCTGATCGCCCAAGGGGCCGAGCGGGACAAACGGGCGCTGACCGCATCTTATGATTATCTGATCATGGGCACGATTGGTGCGACGTTCTTTGTGATTGGCCTTGGTTTTTTATACATGGCGACCGGAACCCTGAACATGGCCGACATTGCCGAGCGCATTGCCGAACAAGGCAGCAGCCGAACTATACGGGCGGCTTTTGCCTTTATCGTTGTCGGGATCGCCCTGAAGGTCGCAATGTATCCGCTGCATCGCTGGCTGCCAAATGCCTACACGTTTGCCCCGTCAGCGATCACCGCATTTCTGGCGGCAACCGCCACCAAGGTCGCGATTTACGTGTTGCTGCGCTTTATGTTCTCGATCTTTCAGCCGGCCTTCCTGTTTGAAGTCAACACGCTGGAATTCATCATCCTGCCCTTTGCGGTAGTGGCGATGTTCGCAGCAAGTTTCATCGCGATTTTCCAGAGCGATTTCAAGCGGATGCTCGCCTATTCCAGCATTGCCCAAATCGGGTATATCCTGCTGGGCATCGCGTTTCTGACGGAAACCGGACTGACCGCTGCCATCGTGCATCTGTTCAACCACGGCATCACCAAGGCCGCGTTATTCATGGCGGTTGGCGCTTATGTGTTTTCAGCCGGTGGATCGTTTTATGACGACATTCAGGGGCTGGGACGGCGCCTGCCCTGGACCTCGGCGGCAGTGGTGATCGGCGGGCTTAGCCTGATCGGGGTGCCGGGCACCGCCGGGTTTGTGTCAAAATGGGTGCTGGTGCAGGCTGCCCTGGACAAGGGCTGGTGGCCGGTCGCCATGTTGATCGTCGCCTCTAGCCTGTTGGCGGTGATTTATGTTTGGCGGGTGATCGAAGTTCTGTACATGAAACCAGCCCTGACCGACCGCGAGATACGCTCGGTTCCGTTGATGATGCTGGTGCCGATCTGGATTGCGGCCCTGTCGTGTATCTGGTTTGGGTTGAACACGGATATGACGCTGAATGCCGCCACTGCAGCCGCTCGGGGTTTGCTGGCCGGTACCACGGGAATGCATTAGGGGTGCGGAATGGACACAAATAGCGCCATTCTGGCCAGCATGCTGATCCCCGCTTTTGCGGCCATCAGCAATGTTGTGCTGCGCGACAAACCCAACCTGCGGGATGGCGTGACGCTGGCGGCTGCGGTTGCCACGTTCCTATGCGTGTTGAACATTCTGTCAAATGTTGGCAACACGACCACCGAACCGATGGTGTTGTTCACGGTGATGCCGGGGCTGAATATAGCCTTCAATGTTGAACCGTTGGGTCTGTTATTTGCCATTGTTGCCAGCGGCTTGTGGATCATCACCCACCTTTACGGCATCGGCTATATGCGCGGCAACAACGAAGCCAACCACGCCCGCTTTTTCGCCTTTTTCTCGTTCGCCATTTCCACGGTGATGGGCATCGCGTTTGCCGCAAACATGTTCACCCTGTTCCTGTTTTACGAAGTCCTGACACTGTCCACCTACCCGCTTGTTGCCCATAAAGGCACACCCGAAGCGGTCAGTGGGGCGCGCACCTATCTGGGCATTCTGATCGGGACATCTATCGGACTACAACTGGTGGCGGTGATCTGGACTTACGCGATCACCGGCACGCTGGACTTTACCAAGGGCGGCATTTTAGAGGGCCATATCGCCGGGCCGATGGTGGCAGTTCTGCTCGCGCTTTATGCGTTTGGGATTGGCAAGGCGGCCTTGATGCCGTTCCACCGCTGGCTGCCCGCCGCGATGGTTGCCCCGACGCCAGTGTCGGCGCTGCTGCATGCGGTTGCGGTGGTCAAGGCGGGTGTTTTCACCATGCTTAAGGTCGGCATCTATATCTTTGGCATCGACTTTCTGGCCGAGACTGGCGCGTCTGTCTGGCTGATGTGGATGGCGGCGTTTACGATCATCGCTGCCTCGGTTGTGGCGATGACCAAAGACAACCTGAAGGCGCGGCTGGCCTATTCGACGATCAGCCAGCTGAGCTATATTACCTTGGGCATGGCGCTGGCCACGTCGATGGGGGTCTTGGGCGGCGGGTTGCATATTGCCATGCACGCGATGGGCAAGATCACCTTGTTCATGTGCGCCGGGTCGATCTATGTGGCCACCCACAAGACCGAAATCAGCCAGATGACCGGACTGGGCCGGATCATGCCAATCACCTTTGGGGCCTTCTTGATTGCTGCATTATCAATCATCGGTCTACCGCCGCTGGGCGGATCATGGAGCAAATGGCTGTTGATCATGGGGGCCGCCGATACCGGGCAATGGGTGATGATTGGCGTTCTGATGGCAAGTTCGCTGTTGAACATCGCCTATTTGCTCCCACTGGTGGGGCGTGGCTTTTTCCTAACCTCGCCCGATATCGCCAAGGACGCACCAACCGCCGAGCCGGGCGTTCTGGTCTGGCTGCCACCGGCTTTGACGGCTTTGGGCTGCATTGTGCTGTTCTTTTACGCGGGCACAATCGAGGCTTTTCTAGCGCCCTTGGTGGCAAAATGAGGGATATGTGATGGACCGTAAAAACCCGGACAATCCCGATACCTATCCAGCCCTGGGGCGCCTGCTGACTTGGGTTGATAGACCCGGCAGCGCGACCAAACTGGTCTATGCTCTGGCTGCGCTGTGCGTGCTGCTGTTTCTGGCGGATTTCACCTATCACAAGCATGGTCACTTCAAGGTCGAATACCTGCCAGGCTTTTATGGCATCTATGGTTTTGTGATGTTTTCTGCCCTGATCATTGCGGCCAAGGCATTGCGGTTCTTCATCAAACGACCCGAGGAATTTTACGGCGACAAGGCCGTAGATTCCGAAGCTTACCCCGCCGATCAACTGGACGTGGTGGATTATGATGCTTGATCAAATCCCCACAGCATTTTTGTTCTTTGCCGCCGCTCTGGCCCTGCCGGTTCTGCCCCGTGGCACAGTGCGTGGCGTGGTATTGCTGGGGCTGCCTCTGTTTGCGGGCTGGCAGGTCTGGGGCCTGACGGCAGGCAATTTGGTGCAGGTAGAGTTCTTTGGTTTCACCCTCGATCTGATGCGGGTGGACAAGCTGAGCCGGGTGTTCGGTTTAATCTTTTGTCTCGCGGCGTTTTTGGGCAATCTTTATGCGTGGCACGTGCGCGACATCGTGCAACAGGTGGCGGCGTTGCTTTATGCCGGATCAGCGATTGGCGCGGTGTTTGCTGGCGATCTGATCACCCTGTTTTTCTATTGGGAAGGGACCGCGATTTCGTCGGTCTTTCTGATCTGGGCGCGGGGCACGATCGGGGCGTATCACACAGGTATGCGTTATCTGATCATTCAGGTCGGATCCGGGGTGATCCTGTTGGCAGGGTTGATGCTGTTTTACGTCGAGACCGGCAGTACCGCGTTTGACAAAATGACGCTCGGCTCGCCGGGAACCTGGCTGATTTTCCTAAGCTTTGGCATCAAATGCGCCTTTCCCCTTCTGCATAACTGGCTGCAAGACAGCTATCCGGCGGCAACCGTGACCGGCACCGTGATCCTGTCGGCCTTTACCACCAAGCTGGCGGTTTATGCGCTGGCACGCGGGTTCGCGGGCACCGAGATCCTGATCTATATCGGCGCGATCATGACATTGTTCCCGATCTTCTTTGCCGAGATCGAAAACGACCTGCGCCGGGTTCTGGCCTATAGTCTGAACAATCAGTTGGGGTTCATGGTGGTCGGCATCGGTATCGGCACCGAAATGGCGTTGAACGGCACCGCCAGCCATGCGTTTGCCCATATCCTGTACAAAGCGCTGCTGTTCATGTCTGTTGGCGCGGTTCTGTTTCGCACTGGGACATCCAAGGCGTCCGAACTGGGCGGGCTATATCGCACCATGCCGCGCACGGCGGTGTTCTGTCTGGTCGGCGCGGCCTCAATCTCGGCCTTTCCGCTGTTTTCCGGGTTTGTCACCAAATCCCTGATTCTGGACGAGGCGGCAGGCAATCATTATCCAATCATCTGGGCGATACTGGTCTTTGCCTCGGCCGGGGTTCTTAGCCATTCGGGCATCAAAATCCCCTATTTCACGTTCTTCGCGCATGACAGCGGCCTTAGACCCAAAGAAGCGCCAGTACATATGCAATTGGCTATGGGGATCACCGCTGCCTTGTGCATTATGATCGGGGTCTATCCTGATCCGCTGTACGCGCTGTTGCCCTATCCGGTCGAATTCCACCCCTATACGATGGGCCATGTGGTTAGTCAGTTGCAGCTTTTGTGCTTTGCCTTGCTGGCTTTTTGCGTGCTGATGCGCACCGGCATTCACCCGCCAGAGATCCGCGCCATCAATTTGGATACCGATTGGACCTATCGTCGGGTTTTCCCGATGATTCTGGGCCATATCAGCGCTGTCGCGTCGGCCATCCGGATCAGGTTCGCCGACTGGCAAAAGCGCCGGTTTAACCAACTTATGTCCAAACTATATCATTCTTACGGACCCGAAGGCCCGATTTCACAGGTTTGGCCAACCGGGTCGATGGTTCTGTGGATCGCGATCCTACTCGGTGTAACGCTAATCGTGAACTACCTAAGCTAGAACGTGTTCGCCCTATCTGGTAACACCTGAGCCGATCAGGTTCCCCCACCCCCGGCGCCCGGGGATGGCGCAACCTGACGACGCAGGGTTGGCGGCGTTCTTCGCCGGTGGCCCCTGCTGAAATTGAAACAGGAACCCGCCCCCAATGCAGCACGCACCGCTTCCCCTGACCCACGATCTTGTGATGATCGGCGGTGGACATACCCATGCTTTGGTGCTGCGCAAATGGGGCATGAGCCCGCTGCCCGGCGCGCGGCTAACAGTGATCCACCCCGGCCCCACCGCGCCCTATTCGGGCATGTTGCCAGGCCATGTGGCCGGGCACTACAGCCGCGAGGATCTGGATATCGATCTGGTTCAGCTGGCGCGATTTGCCGGAGCAAGGGTGATTGTTGGCGCCGCCACGGGTATTGATCTGGACGCCCGGCAGGTCCACGTGCCGGGCCGCCCGCCCATCGGCTATGACGTGCTGTCGGTCAATGTCGGCGTCACCTCGGACATGCCCGCGCTGCCGGGATTTGCCGAACACGGCGTGCCCGCCAAACCGCTTGGCCCGTTTGCCGCGCGATGGCAGGGGTTTCTGGATCAGGGCGACAGTGGTGATGGCGGTGGCGATGTCGCGGTGATTGGTGGCGGTGTTGCGGGGGCTGAACTGGTGATGGCGATGGGTTTCGCGTTACGCGCCCGAGGCCGGACCGGGCATGTCACGCTGGTGGATTCATCCGACGTGCTGGCCGCGACAGGGTCAAAGGCGCGGCTGCGCATTCTGGCAGCAATGCAGGACTTGGGCGTGACGCTGATCGAAAACACCGGCATTGATGCGATTCACCCCGATCACCTGATGCTAGCCGATGGCCGCCGCATCCCGGCCCGGTTTGTTACCGGCACCGCAGGCGCGCGACCGCTGGACTGGATCGCCGAGACCGGCCTGACCCTGCAAGACGGCTTCATCTGCGTCGATCAGGCTTTGCAATCCAGCGACCCGGCGGTGTTTGCCGCGGGCGACTGCGTGCATCTTACCGCCAATCCGCGCCCCAAGGCCGGTGTTTACGCGGTGCGCGAGGCGCCAGTGCTGTTCGCCAATCTGCGCGCTGTGCTGACCGGCGAGAACCTGCGCAAATACCGCCCGCAAAAGGATTATCTGAAACTGATCTCGTTGGGCGACAAAAGCGCGCTGGCCGAGAAATTCGGCACCACTTTTGCCGGGTCACTGATGTGGCGCTGGAAGGACCGGATTGACCAGACATTCATGGAACAATTCCGCGACCTGCCCGCGATGGACCCGCCCGAACTGCCCGCGCTGCATACCACCGGGCTGGAACAGGCGCTGGGGGACAAGCCCTTGTGCGGTGGTTGCGGCGCCAAGGTTGGGCGCTCTGCTTTGCGCACCGCCCTGCACGGGATGGGTGAGACGACCCGCCCCGATATCACCCCCCTGCCCGGCGATGATGCTGCCCTGCTGATGACCGGCGGTGCCAAACAGGTGATCAGCACTGACCATCTGCGCAGCCTGACACTGGACCCGGCGTTGATGACCCGGATCGCCGCTATTCACGCGCTGGGGGATATCTGGGCGATGGGGGCCGCGCCACAGGCCGCCACCGCCACGGTGATCCTGCCGCGCCTGTCGCCAGATTTGCAGGACCGGACATTGGTCGAGATCATGGCGGTCGCCAGCGACGTGATGCGCGCGGCGGGGGCCGATATTGTTGGCGGTCATACCTCGATCGGGGACGAGCTGACCGTTGGGTTCACGGTGACGGGTCTGTGCGCGGATGATCCAATCACCTTGGCGGGCGCACAGCCGGGTGATGCGCTGATCCTGACCAAGCCACTGGGCTCTGGCGTGCTGATGGCTGCTGAAATGGCCGGACAGGCGCAAGGCGCATGGATCGTGAAAGCCTTTGAGCACATGATCCGACCGCAATCAGGCGCCGCGCGTATCCTGTCCGGGGCGCATGCGATGACCGATGTCACCGGCTTTGGCCTGGCCGGGCACTTGTTGGGCCTGTGCGAAGCATCGGGGGTTGGCGCGCGTCTTGATTTGTCGCTGATCCCGGTGATGGATGGCGCGGTAGAACTGTCGCAGACCGGGGTGCGATCCTCGCTATACGACGACAACCGCGCCCTTGCGCCCACCCTGCCAGACTCTGGCAAGGCCGCATTGCTGTTTGACCCGCAAACCGCAGGCGGGCTGCTGGCCGCTGTCGCGCCGGACAAGGCCGATGATCTGGTCGCAAAGCTGTGGGATCAGGGGTATCCGGCGGCACGGATTGGGGAATTGACCAAAGACCTGGGCCAGTTGGTTGTGAGCTAAGGCAGGGCCTTCGAAAAGCCGCAACCGTCTTAAAAACGGTCTCTCTTGCTGAGTGTTTGGTCAAGCCGGTTTTCCTTCTTTCTTTCGGGCCCTTGTCGCTCATCAGGTCACGCCTCGCTTCGCAGATTGGGTGATGCCGCGATGGCACCGCTGCATGCATGGGTCGGATTGGCCGTGATCAACGCGTGGAACTTTCCAAACGCCACCGCGTCGTGGAAAATCGCACCGGCGCTGTGCTATGGCAACGCCGTGGTGTGGAAACCCGCCAATGTAACGCCCGCCTCAGCGGTTGCGCTGGCAGAGATCATCGACCGTCAGGACATCCCCAAGGGGCTCTTTTCGCTGATCATGGGCGCGGGTCGTTCGGTTGGTCAGCGTATGGTAGAAAGCCCGAAGGTTAACGCGACGACTTCACAGGCTCGGTGCCAGTGGCCAAGGGTATTGCGCAGACCACGGTCAACGATACCGGATTTGGCCTCACCTCGGGCATCGTGGCGACATCGTTGGCACGGGCCATACATTTCCGGCGCAACGCCCAAACCGGAGTTGCAACCATCAACCCGCCCGCCACTGGCGCGGATTATCACGTGCCGTTTGGGGGCTTGTTCTTGGTGCATATCTCCAAGGGGGTTTCTGCTGATCGCGGGCAAGACCAACCGCGACTCTGACCCGATGGAGGCGCTGAAAAGCGCGATGATCATCGGCGCATTGCCCTTCACCGTGGTGATGACCCTGATGTGCGTGGCCCTTACCAAGACGCTTTATCGGGATGGTCTGCGCGAGAAACACGCGGCCGCCAAGTCTGGGGAATAACCCTTGGACCGGGCAGCGTTTTTGCTGTCGCCCGGCAATTCATTAGTCTTCAAAGGCTGGCCCAAAGGCCTCTCGCAACGCCGAACGCCTTAATCGTCGGGCCATTTGCGGTTTCTGCGGGGCATTAAAGATCTTGGCCAATTTCCAAAGGGCCTGAGCGATAACAGCGCGCTATGGCCGTCTCGAACAGATGCCCAGGCAACAGCCCACCACAATGCTGCAATGCAACATTAACATAGCTTGCCTATTGTGCACATGCAGCATTGCCCCTATCTTCAATGTCAGAGATTGGTTCTACCTCCTCCCTGAGCCAGTCGATACTAAAAGGCGGCATCCACCTCCTCCCGGGTGCCGCCTTTATTTTTCTGGCGCCAAGTACCACGCAGCGCTGGAACATCCCCTTCTTCAAAACATATGCCGCCCGGTTCTTTTTGGATCAGGCCGTGGCCATGCAAAACCGGTCAAATGATGCCCCGCTCTGACTGCGCGATGGAACAGCTACCCAACCCCCTGCCCCATCGCACAGATCGAAAACAACGCAGCGCGCGATGTGACGCCCAATTTCTCGTAGGCCCGCTTGCGATAGGTCACGACCGTCGACTGCGCTAGTTCCAAGTCTCCGGCGATAATTTCGGCCTTCTTACCTGCAAGAATTCCCAAACAAACGGCGCGCTCACGGTCACTTAGGGCGGCCAGGGGCGGTGGTATTTCGGTCTGTCTGGCACTTTCAAAATGCAAAATTGCCAACCGCCCGATCACGCCCAGCAAATCAGGGTCAATCATTTGGGCAGCGCTATTGCTTTGGTAAAGGTTAACCATAAGACGCTGGGATTTGCCTGCCGCAAGCAGGGCATATTTGTTCACAAGACCCGGGTCGGTAAAGAAAACCTGACGGTAATCAGACGGAATGCGGGCCGCAAAATCATCCATCCGGCACAGCGCAACCTCGCCTTCCGGGACCTGCTGCAAATCGACCAATAACGGATCTTTCAGATACCAACCGTCTAGGTATTTTTCCGCCAATTGCCCCCCCAGATTGCTGCGTTGAAAATGGCGCGAGGCAAGGCATCTGGCACCATTGTCGTCAATCGCAAAGATCATCAACTGATCCACATCCAAATCCGCGATGATATCCAGAAACGCCAACAGAAACCCGTCATGGCCGATCCGTTTCAAGCAATCGCCAATGCGCTGATACATCTGTCCCATAGCCCTGATCCTACCATGTCCCCCCAAAAAGAGGACAGCGGCAATCCTTTGGTTCGGCTAACCTGCCTGCGAAATCAACAACCTTAGAGACCTTGCATGAGACCTGCCGGACGCACCGATACTGACTCGCTCTATTTTACCTACCCGCATTTCGCCCCCCCCAGCGGCGCGGACCGAGACCGGCTTTGCCAACAGACACCCGTCGCGATTGTCGGCGCAGGCCCAATCGGCATGGTTGCGGCGCTGGTCCTGGCCCGCGAAGGCATCCGGTCGGTGGTTTTTGACGCCAAAGACACGTTCAACGATGGCAGCCGGGCGATCTGTGTGGCGCGGCAAAGCTTTCACATTCTGGAAACTGTCGATGCCGTCGCGGCCTTTCTGGAAAAGTCGCTGGGCTGGACCAAAGGCCGTAGTTTTTATCGCGGGCAGCAGATTCTTGAATTCGAAATGCCGGACAGCCCGGCCGAAAAATACCGCCCGATGTATAATATCCAGCAGCAATATATCGAACAATTCCTGTGGGATGCGGTGTGCAAATCCGATCTGATCGAGGCCCGCTGGCAAAGCCGGGTCACCGATCTGCGCGATACCGATCAGGGCGTGACCTTGTCTGTGTCGGACCCCAACGGGCAATATGAAATGCCTGCGCAATGGGTGTTGGCCGCCGATGGCGCCCATAGCCAGATGCGCAAAGCGCGTGGATTGCGGTTGAAGGGCGAAAACTATGAAGGGCGTTATGTTATTGCTGACGTTCAGATGGACCATGACTATCCCACCATACGGCGCGCATTGTTCGATCCTGAATGTCGCCGTGGTGGCACCGTTCTGGTGCACAAACAGCCCGATAATAT
Source organism: Paracoccaceae bacterium (assembly GCA_047639325.1). Taxonomy (GTDB): domain Bacteria; phylum Pseudomonadota; class Alphaproteobacteria; order Rhodobacterales; family Rhodobacteraceae; genus NVQY01. Next base: position 13,383 of record JBLINN010000023.1, read on the forward strand.
TTGGCGGATCGACTATCAGCTGCGCGATGGCGAAGACGAGGCCGAGGCGATCAAGGAAGACACTGTACGTGAAAGCGTGGCGGCGGTTCTGGCGGATATTGGCCATCACGGCCCTTGGGATCTGGAATGGTGGAGCGTTTATTCCGCCAATACGCTGGCCTTGGATGACTACCGCGACAACCGGGTGTTTTTCATCGGTGACAGCGCCCATATCGTGCCGATTTTTGGGGTACGTGGGCTGAACAACGGGCTGGCGGATGCGCAGAATATCGGCTGGAAACTGGCCTGGGTTATCAAGGGAATGGCGGGCGCGGAATTGCTGGACAGCTATTCGCCCGAACGGCGCGGCGCCACCTTGGATGTGTTTGCCAATGCCTCAAAAAGCGCGCGTTTCATGACGCCGCCCAGTGCCGGATGGCAAGTGATGCGCGACGCGGCATTGGGCCTGGCGCTTGATCACCCCTTTGCGGGGCAACTGGCCAATCCACGGCAAATGACGCCCTATACCTATGCAGACAGCCCGGCCATTCTGGCCGACACCGGGGGTTTTGACGGCGGGCCGGTCGCGGGCAGTGTTGCGATGGGGGCAAAGATTGGCGAGACGTTTTTGTCGGATCTCTGCGGCGACGGATTTAGCGTTTTGTGCTTTGACGCCGATCTGTGCGCTGCCTTGCACGCGCAACGGGACGGCCTGCAGGCGATCTGGCTGCCCTACCCGTCCGACGCGGCAACAGCATTTGCCGCACAGTCGCAAACCGCCTATCTGCGGCGCCCCGACGGCCATATCGCCGGGCGCTGGGTTGCCGCCACGCCGCAAACCGTGTTGGCCGCGTTTGACGCCGTAACCTTTTGCAAAAAGGAAGATCGCAATGACCACGCATGAGATTGAAACCGTCTATGAGGCGATTGCCCTTGGGATCGACGCGGCGGGCCCGCAAAAGGCCGAGTTGTTTCTGGCAAAGCTCGCGTTGTTATTGGCACGCGACACAGGGGATGTTGAAAAAACCCGCACCCGTATAGCCGAGGCCAGCAAAAACCTGACGCTGTAAGGTTCGAAACGGCGGTGGTATCCGCCGCCGTTTCTGTTTTGATGTTCAAAGCGGGTAAATTGGGGCCTCATCCTTGAACGTGACCCATTGCCATTGCGTGAATTCATCCCAATTGGCCGGGCCGCCATGGCGCGACCCGTTACCGGAATTGCCAAAGCCGCCCATTGGCATGAACCCATCGTCATTAACCGTCTGGTCATTCACATGCACCAGCCCGACCCGAAGTTGATCGGCGATTTGCTTGCCATGCGTCAGGTTGCTGGTCAAAATGCCTGCAGACAGGTCGTATTCGGTATCATTCGCCAGTTCGACTGCCTCTTTGATGGTTTTGAACGTCGTCACCGCAACTACTGGCCCAAAGATTTCGTCGCGAAAAATTGCCATGTCGGGCGTGACACCTTCCAGAACCGTTGCCGGGAAAAACCGGCCATCGGGCACGCCACCGGCGCGTAGTTTCGCCCCCTTTTTGACCGCATCATCAACCAGCCCGGCAACCTTTTGCGCCGAAGCTTCGCTGATCAACGGCCCAAGGGCGACGTCGCCGGTGGACGGGTCACCAACAGACAATTGGTCGGCTTTCTCAGCCATACGATCCACATATTCAGCGGCAATGCTTTCATGCACCAGATGGCGGCCCGCACTTATACAGATTTGACCCTGATGCAGCCAGGATGTCCAAGCGCCGTTAGAAACCGCGCGGTGCAGATCGGCATCCCCGAGGATAATCAAGGCGGTCTTGCCCCCCAATTCCAGCGCGACCTTTTTCAGGTGTTTACCGCCAAGTTCACCAACCCGGCGACCCACAGCGGTTGATCCGCTGAACGAGATCATCGCCACATTTGGATCTGTGACCAAGGCTTCGCCCGCTTCGGCAGCACCCGGGAGAACCTGCAACACCCCGGACGGCAACCCGGCCTCTTCCAATATCTGTGCGTGCAAAATCCCACCGGAAACCGGGATGCGCAGGTCGGGTTTCAGCACAACCGCGTTGCCTGTCGCCACGCCGGATACAGGGACCGGCTGGTCAGCAGAAACGGGAAATTGAAGGGGGAAATGATGCCCACAACCCCATGCGGCACCCGCCGCGACAGCGAAATATTGGTGATCTCTGGGCAAAACCAACCCGCGCGGCTGTGTCAGCATCGCCGCGGCCTCGTGCATGTGATTTGCAACCGACGTCCCCTTGAACATCGCCTTGGGCAGGATCGCACCGGTTTCGCGCACCACCCATCGGGCCAATTCTTTGGTGCGTTGCCCTAATATGTCTGCGGCCCGCCGGAAAATCGCGGCGCGTTCAAGAAACGGCATGGCCGCCCAAGCTTTTTGCGCCTGCGCCGCTACTTTGGCCGCTTTGGCAACATCAACGGCATTGGCAAGACCGACCCGGGCAATTTCCGGGCCGGTGGCCGGTTCGATAACCGAAGCCGTTCCGCCATCAAGTCGTTCCCATTGGCCCGTCCAGCCGCATTCGTTTCAGGGTTGAACATCCATTTCGCTTTCCTCCACACAATTCAATCAACCAGTTGGTTGGGTGTACGGTAAAGCAAGTCGCCAACGCATATAAACATCGAATTACCGGGAAAGGATTCCGTTCAGAAACACATCTTCAAAGGCTGGGACAATTTCCGAGATCGCCGTGTCGCCACCGGGGCGATGCCAATGTGGCACCCAGTTGGTTGCGCCAAAAACATAGGCCGCCGTCAGGCCGGGCCGTACGGGGCGAAAGGTTCCGCTTGCCTGACCTTCGCGCAGAACGGTCAGCAACATCATCTCTAGCCGTTTTTGAAACGCGCGAATGCTGTCAGCAGCCCCGCCCTTTAGGGGATTTGGCCCAACAAGGTTAAGACAGCGGCCAAAATCGTTGTTCTGGGCGAACATCCGTTGTTCCAGGAACAAACAAAACTTGGCTTGGGCTTGCATATCCTGATCCGCCAATGCGACTTCGGTTTCGTCAATGCCCACAAGCGACGCTTCAAGGCATTGGGAAAGAATGGAATTCTTGCTGCGCACATAGTGATACAGCGTCGCCTTGTGAACCCCAACATCATCGGCAATATCGTTCAGCGATGTGGCTTCATAGCCCTGTTCACAAAAGAACCGCGCCGCCGATTGAAGGATCGCATGATGCTTATTGCTTGGATCCAGCGCATTTTGCGGCACCAGTTCAGACAAGGCGTGCGGGGGCACAGGCAACGGGTTTGTCAATATTCCCTGCAAGAGAAGGTCAAGAAACGTATCAACCACCGTGGCCAAAGGCACCCCAGTTTCCGGGTTATTCCAGCGCCATATCCAATTGAACGAGCCAAACACCAATGCTGACGTCGTTACCGGTGACACGTCACGCAATTCGCCATTGTCGATACCCTGCTGCAACAATTTCACCACTGTAGCGGTCAGTTTGCGCTGAAACTGACGGATATGGCCGCCGGGCTCATGGGCCAGCGCCTGCGCGCCAACAGCACTTAGACACCGCCCAAAATCATTGCTTTGCGCAGCCGCCAGCGTGGTGAAGAACAGCCTAAGACGGTCAACAACCGGCACGCTGGCATCATCCATGTGGTCCAGCGTTTCGGTGTATTCGTCAAACGACCGGGACAAACACCGGAACAGCAGATCATGTTTGCCATCAATATAGTGATACAACGTCGCCTTATGCAGCCCGACATCCCTGGCCACCTGATCCAGCGATGTTTTCTCAAACCCTTGGTTGGAAAACCGCGTGGCCGCAGAATGCAGGATGTGTTCAATCTTGCTGACGTCGCTTTTTGGCGCGGCCTCGCCCTTTTTGACCGGTTTGCGTTGCGACGTCATCGTGCGGCGACCTCCTGTGCTGAACCCGGCAATCTAAGGCGGGTTTTCCCATGGCCGCAACCCACCCAACCGGTTGGCCTATAGGGCGCGGGCGACAAGCTCTTTCAGAACTTCGTTAGAGCCGCCGTAAATTTTCTTGACCCGCGCGTCTTTGTACAGCTGAGCGATAGGGTATTCCGCCATGTAACCGTAGCCGCCAAACAACTGAACACACTCGTCGACGATTTCGCACTGCTTCTGGTTGCACCACCATTTCGCCATAACCGCGTCATTGGCATCCAGGTCTTGCCCCCGCGCCATCCCCATCAGGATGTTATCAAGGTAGACCCGCATGATCCGGGCTTCGGTTGCGAATTTGGCCAGCACCATCCGGGTGTTTTGAAAATCCCAAAGCGATTTGCCGAACATCTTGCGATCCTTGCAATGTTCAACCATCAGTTTGACCGCGGTTTCAGCCGCCGCAACCGACCGGACCGCAATGGACAGGCGTTCGCGGGTGAACACATCCATCAATTGGCCAAAACCGCGCCCTTCGGCACCACCAATCAGGTTTTCGACCGGCACTTCGACGTCCTGCAGAAACACCTCGCAGGTATCAATGCCGTCCTGGCCGCCTTTTTCCAGAACTTTCCAGAACTTTACTGACGTGAAAGCCGTCGGTTTTGTCCTTTTCGATCATCAAAAGCGATATGCCCTTGGCCCCGGCATCCCCAGTGCGGGCCGCGACCAGACGCAGAACCGATGTTTTCCCCAAGGTCATAAAGGTTTTGGTGCCGTTGATGATATACCGTTCCCCGTCCCGGCGCGCGCGGGTTCGCAGCGCTTTTACATCCGTGCCAGCATCCGGTTCGGTGATCCCACCGAAATGATCTTTTGGCCTGATGGAAACATCGGCCCCCATTTGCGCGCCTGATCGTCCGTCGCGGTTTCGACAAAAAACGCCGGGGCGTTCAGTGCGCCGGGGACGAAGGGAAAGCTGGCGTTGCACAGTTTTGTTTGCTCTTCGATGAACACAACTTCGTAAAGTAAATCCAACCCCAGCCCGCCAAATTCTTTGGAAACAGACATACCGATAAGCCCCAAAATCCGCAGCTTTTTGCCAGACAGCCCGGTCAATCCGGTGATTGCGGCGGAATTCCTCGTCGCGGGGGATTACCTCGTCTTCCAGAAATCGGCGAACGGTTTTTCTAAGTTCTTCAAGCTATTGCTTCATCCATGGGGAATTATGATCAGGCATTTCTGTGCGCCTGCCGGGGTATATGGTGTCGCCCAATCAACCGGTTGGTCGATATTTTTCAACCACCGGATAGAATAGACAACCTTGGCGCAAGCGCGCAAAACACATACAGGATGCCTGCCTGTCGGTCCAAATGTTCCACCACAAGGGACGGTTAAGAAATGAACCTATCGCACATCATTTCTGCGCATGCGAAACGCACCCCGAATGCTTTGACAATTTCTGACTCGCACCGGTCCCTGACCTATGACGCTCTGGAAACCGGTGCCGGAGAACTGGCCAAATGGATGCGCCAAAACGGTGTCGCACCCGGGGACCGCGGTGTGATTGTTTCGGAAAACTCAACAGGGTTTGGGCTGTTGATCCTCGCAATTGCCAAAGCCGGGGGCATTATTACCCCTTTGAACACCCGGGCTGATGCCCACACCCTGCGCCAACTTGTGCGCCGTACAGACCCCGCGTTGATCTTTGCCACCGAAGAGTTTGCGCCGCTTTTCACCGGACAGATTGACCCCGCCAAGATCATCAAACTCGACCCCACGGCCACTCCATCCAGGACCGGATCGAAGACGCGGCGCCCGCTACTGTGCTGGGCGAGATGCCGGATCAGGCCCCCGGCATTCTGATGTTTTCCAGCGGGACAACCGGTGAACCCAAGGGGGTGCTGACCAGTCATCGCAACTATCTAAGCTGTTGGATCAACATGTGCGGGTCTGCGGATTGCGCCCCGACGATCGGCTGCAACTGGCGATGCCGTTGTTTCACAACGCCGGCATGGCCAGTGGCCTGGGTGCAGGTTGGCGCATCGGGGCGCATGTGGTGTGTTTTTCCGGGCCGTTCCGCCCCAACGCCGTACTGGCCCAAGCCGCCGAGCAACAAATCACCGTTGCCCACTGGATACCAACAATGCTGCACCGCTTGACCGCATATCTGGAAAACGAACCCCTGCCGCTTGGCAGCCTGCGGGCGATTCACTTTGGCGCGATGCCGATTTCCCCCGCCCTGCTAGAGCGTATGCGGCAGGTTTTTGACGCAGAGTTTACCCAGCTTTACGGGTCGACCGATTGTGGTCTGGTGGGATATTCGGATGATCTGCGCGATGCCAGCCGTGAAAACGATTTCCGGGTCGAGGCGGATTCCGGCGTGCGGATATTGTCGGACAACTTTCAGGATGTTGCGATTGGCGACGTCGGTCAAATTGCGGTCACACAGACGCAAAGCGGGATGATCGGGTATTGGCAAGATGACGCCCGCACACGTGGCGTTGTTCAGAACGGCGTTGTGCAGAACGGGGTTGTGCAGAACGGGGTTGTGCAGAACGGGGTTGTGCTGAGCGGTGATATGGCGCGCAACCTTGGGGACGGGCGCATGGCGCTGATTGGGCGGCAGGATGATCTGATCATTTCGGGGGGTGAAAACCTGTACCCGTCCGGGGTTGAAAATGTGTTGGCGGACCATCCGGCCTTGCGTAAAGTCGTGGTTGTCGGTGTGCCTGATGACGAATTTGGCCAACTGGTCTGTGTCGTGGCCGTTCTGAATGTGTTGGCCGAGGTCACGCTTGCGAATCTGCAGGACCATTGCGCCGACAAATTGCCCGGCTACACAATTCCGAGGCCGCCGAAAATCGTATCTGCGCTGCCAAAAACCGGCGCTGGGAAAGTTGCGCGCGCGGCGGTTCGCGATCTGATGTAATAATTTAATTGTTTATAAACTGCACTTTACGCGGGTGCATTCCTTTCAAAAACACGCCCAACCAACCGAACGGTTGATTGAAAATTATTCCCGCACTGCCTTCGGCCTCGTCACCTCCCACCGGGGCAGAGGAGCAAGTTTGTGTTGCGCAAAAAGTCAATAGGAGCCTTGCAAGGCGTTATGGTCCTGGATGTGACCCAAGCCTTCGCCGGGCCGTTCTGCGCACAGATGTTTGCAGATCACGGGGCGGATGTGGTCAAGGTGCCCCCCCCCAAGGCGGCGACGTCACCCGCATGTTACGCCCTTTGCCACCGGCGACACAGACCGCCCTTACGGCGCGTTGTTCCAGCATTGCAATCGCAACAAACGCAGCATTGCGATTGATCTGAAAAAGCGCCGAAGGCATTGCGCAGGCCCTCGCATTGGTCGCAAAAGCCGATGTTCTGATCGAAGGCTTCCGCCCTGGGGTGCTGGAACGGCAGGGGCTTGGGTTGATGTTTGCCATGCAGCAGACCCCGCCCTGATTTTTGCCCGTATCACCGGCTGGGGCCAAACCGGCCCGATGGCGCAGGAAGCGGGCCGAAATCAAAACCCAGCTTTCCGCGATATTCGCAAGCAACACCCGCGACGCATGGGTCACGAAACTGGCGAACAAAGACTGCTGCCTGTCGCCGATCCTGGATCTGGACGAGACCGCAACCCACCCACATTTCATCGCCCGCGACCTGTTCGCCACCGCACAAGACGGCTGCCCGCTGGTGCCCCGTGTCGCCCCGTGTCGCCCCGAATTTTCCGGCGGCATTCCCGTCACTTCACCCAAAACAACGCAGGAGGGGCTGGATCAATGGATGGCAACCTAAAGCAGGCCCGGGCCAATGCAGAGCCACGGCAATCGGAAACCCATGGCGCGTCGCGCCCAGGAGGACAGATGAAGATTACCAAAGTCGAATGCATCCCGGTGACGTCTCCACTGTGGAAGCCGTTTTACATGCCCGAGGCCAAGATCACCGGCATTGATAGCATCGTCATCATTCTGCATGCCGATGCGGGCATTATCGGCATCGGCGATTCCGGCGACACCTCGACATGGTATCGCGGGGAAACGCAGGCTTCGATGATGGAGATGATCCTGAAAACCATCGCGCCGCGGATTTTGCCGGGCGAAAGCCCGGTGAATATCGAAAAATTCGTCGGCAAAATGGATGTTCTGGTGCGCGATAACAATCAGGCCAAGGCGACGTTAGATTTCGCGCTGCATGACCTGAAGGCCAAAATCCTGGGCACCCCGGTTTATGATCTTATCGGTGGCAAATGCGTCGACGGCGGGCCGCAGGGCTGGGTTCTGTCGGCGGGCAAGCCAGAGGATCAGGCGCGAGAGGCAGTTACCGCCATCGAAAAAGCTATCATCTGGTCAAGCTGAAGGTTGGGACCGGCGAGATTAAAAATGACGTCGCCGCCGTTGCCGCCGTGCGCAAAGCGACGAGCGGCGAAACCCGCATCACCATCGACCCAAACGGGTTCTGGAACTATGACCGCGCCCTGAAAACCATGCGCAAACTTGAACGCTATGATCTTGAATGCGTCGAACAGCCCCTGCCGCATTGGGATATCGAAGGCATGGCACGGTTACGCCAACAGATCGGCACGCCAGTCTTAGCCGATGAAAGCGCCCGGGAGCTGCACCATTTGCGCGAAATCATCGAACGTCGGGCAGCGGATGGGTTGTTTATAAAACTGCAAAAGGCCAGTGGCTTCCTGAAATCACAGCGCTGGCTGACGATGGCTCGTTTGGCCAATATGTCGGTGATGTCCGGTTGCATGATCGGGTCCGGGCTGGAATGTTCGCCATCGGCGCATCTGATGGTCGCCAACCGATGGGCCGCGCAGTTTGTGCATGAAAACCCTTTTGGATGTAATCTAAGACCAAAAGAAAAATAGGGAGAAAACCATGAAAATGAAATCACTTATCGGCGCTGCTAGTAACAGGGGCAAAACCCCGGGCGCAGCTTTGGTTGTCTTTTCGGACATGGTCTGGTGCATCGGGCCTGAGCGCGCGCATTTATTTTCCCCGCCCGGCTTGAGTGGG
>JBLINN010000024.1:0-22033 GCA_047639325.1 Paracoccaceae bacterium
CGCCCAACCCGGCATTGGCCAGCGCCAGCCCGCCGCACAGGCTGGTCCAGGCCATGGCGTCCATGGCATCCGGGTCTGGCGGTGTTGCGGTCATCAGCTGTTTCAGGGCGGTCAGACCGGTTGGGATGGCCGCGCGACATAGGGCGTCGGTCATTGGCGTGGCTTTGGCGCAAACATAGGGTTCGATCACTTGGGTGATCGCGTCCAGCCCGGCGGCCAAAAGCACGGATTTTGGCGCGCTTTGCATCAACGCGGGGTCAATGATTGCTACATCGGGCACCATGCGGGCATCGCGCAGGCTGACCTTGCGGTGATGCTCTGGCAGGCCGATCACCGCGTTCTTGGTCACCTCGGCGCCGGTTCCTGCCGTGGTCGGCAGGGCGACGAACGGTAGCGGTGCGCGGGTCAATGGCAAGCCCTGACCAACGCCTTCAAGATGGTCCAACGGGGTGCAATCAGATGGGATCAACGCGGCCAGCGCCTTGCCCAGATCAATCACCGATCCACCGCCCAAGGATATCACCACATCCGGCGGCTGGGCGCGCAAGGTGTGCAACGCCTGTTCCAGCACCGGCAAGGTTGGTTCCTGCGCGCAGGCCAGCGCCGTCACGCGGCACCCTTGCGCGCGCAGATCGTCCAGCAGCCAGGTCGCGCGGGTCGCGGACTGGCCATGCACCAACAACACCGACGGGCCATAGCCTGCGCACAGGCCCGCCGCCGCTGCGGCCTGACCTCGCCCGAACCGGATAGTTCCGGCGCTGGCAAAGGTGAAAGAGGGGATAGGGTGTAACATGGGTTTTAAGGCCGTATCGACGCCTATTATGCGGGCGGGGAAATGGGAAAAAGCGACCGCCATTGTCAGGCGGTCGCCAACGGTGGGGCGGCAAGTCGGTCAGGCTTCAGACCGGGCTACACCCTCACCAAAGGAAGCCGGGGCCATAACAGCCCCGGCAGGAAGGATCAGTTCCAGGATTTGATCAGCTCGTCATAGCTGATGGTCACCGGCTTTTCGTCCTCGTTTGCCAGCTTCGCCTTGGGCGAACCGGGCTGGGACAGCCAATACTCTGGGTCCATCTCGTCGTTCATCTTGGGGCCGATATCGCCCTGAACGCCAGAACGCTCCAGACGGATCATGACCTTTTCCTGATCGAAACAGAGGGTATCCAACGCTTCTTGCGGTGTCTTCGCACCAGACATTGCGTCGCCGATGTTCTGCCACCACAGCTGTGCCAGCTTTGGGTAATCCGGAACATTGGTGCCGGTAGGCGACCACTGAACACGGGCTGGCGAGCGGTAGAATTCGACTAGACCGCCCAGTTTTGGTGCACGCTCTGTAAAGCTTTCATGCTGAATCGTTGATTCACGAATGAACGTCAGACCAGCATGCGACTTCTCGACATCAACCGTTTTGGACGTGACAAACTGACCATACAGCCAGGCTGCTTTCGCACGATCAACCGGTGTGGACTTCATTATCGTCCATGAACCCACATCCTGATAACCGATCTTGGTTCCCGGGGTCCAATATGCGCCATGCGGTGACGGGGCCATCCGCCATTTTGGCGTACCATCGTCATTCATAACCGGAAGGCCAGGCAGCACTGTTGCGGCCGTAAATGCTGTGTACCAGAACATTTGCTGCGCTACGTTACCCTGCGCCGGAATGGGTCCGGCTTCGGAAAACGTCATCCCAGCGGCTGCAGGCGGCGAGTATTTTTTGAGCCAATCAATAGCTTTGGTCACAGCGTAAACCGCAGCCGGGCCGTTGGTTGCGCCACCACGAGCCACACAAGAGCCAACCGGCTGCGAGTTCTCGTTGACGCGAATGCCCCATTCGTCAACAGGCAGACCATTTGGTTCGCCTTCAGAACCCATACCGGCCATAGACATCCACGCATCTGTATAACGCCAGCCCAGCGAGGGGTCTTTTTTGCCGTAATCCATGTTGCCAAAGACTTCGCCTGCGACATCCAGATGGCTCAGATCGCGTCCAGTAAAGAACTCGGCAATATCTTCATAGGCGGACCAGTTCACAGGAACGCCAAGGTCATACCCGTACTTACCTTTGAAGTCGGCCTTGTTCTTTTCGTCGTTGAACCAATCATACCGGAACCAGTACAGGTTCGCGAACTGCTGGTCAGGCAACTGATACAGGTTGCCGTCCGGGCCGGTGGTGAATTGCAGGCCGATGAAATCATCCAGATCCAGTCCGGGGTTGGTAACGTCAGCGCCTTCGCCTGCCATCCAGTCGGTCAGGTTGCGCGCCTGCTGATAGCGCCAGTGGGTACCGATCAGGTCTGAATCGTTGATATAGGCATCATAGATGTTTTCACCAGACTGCATCTGGGTCTGCAGCTTTTCAACCACTGGACCTTCACCGATCAGGTCATGGTTGACCTTGATGCCGGTGATGGCTTCAAACGCTTTGGCCAACACTTCGGTTTCATAGATATGCGTATCAATACCTTCGGAAGCGATCTTGATTTCCATACCAGCAAAGGGCTTGGATGCATCAACAAACCACTGCATTTCTGCTTCCTGCTCGGCGCGGGTCAATGCTGAGTTCTTGATGGTGCTGTCAAGAAACGCCTTTGCGGCGTCCATGTCGGCAAATGCCGGGGTTGATAGCATGCCAAGGGCAAGCACCACCGCGGTGGTAGATCTTAAGCGCAAGTTCATTATTGTTCCTCCCATAAAGAACGTTCCTACAGATTGCAGCGGGTCGATCTTGCACATCTTCCAGCCGCATTTTTTCCGAATTACACCCAGCGAAACACCGCCGCGGCGTAAATCAGACAGACGATCAGCGCAAAAGGTTGTGATGCGCCAACCAAACCAAGCCAGGCCAGATTGATGAAGGCCGAGCCAAGAAGCGTGATGAACAAACGGTCACCCCGGGTCGTTTCGATCCTGAGAACGCCAAGGCGCGGCGTTTCAGGGAATTTGATCGCAAGGATTGTGAACGTGATCAGAATGCAGGCGATCACGATAAAGAAAATCGCGGTTGGTAGGGTCCATGCCATCCATGCCATTGGTAAATCCTCTCCTAAACCCGACCCAGGGCAAAACCCTTGGCGATGTAGTTGCGAACAAAATAGATCACCAGCGCACCGGGGATGATGGTCAAAACCCCAGCTGCGGCCAGAACGCCCCAATCCAGACCCGAGGCTGACGCTGTACGGGTCATGGTCGCGGCAATCGGTTTAGCATCGACACTTGTCAGGGTACGGGACAACAAAAGCTCAACCCAGCTGAACATGAAACAGAAAAATGCAACGACGCCGATGCCGCTGGCGATCAGTGGCGTGAAGATCCGGATGAAGAAGCGCGGGAACGAATAGCCGTCGATATAGGCGGTTTCGTCGATCTCTCGGGGTACGCCGCGCATGAACCCTTCGAGGATCCACACCGCCAGCGGCACGTTAAACAGGCAATGCGCCAGCGCCACGGCGATATGGGTGTCGAACAACCCGACCGAGCTGTAAAGCTGGAAAAACGGCAGCGCAAACACCGCCGGCGGGGCCATGCGGTTGGTCAGCAGCCAAAAGAACAGGTGCTTGTCGCCCATGAACGAATAGCGGCTGAACGCATAGGCAGCAGGCAGCGCCACCGCCAGGCTGATTACCGTGTTCATCACCACATAGATCAGCGAATTGACATAGCCCATGTACCAGCTGGCATCGGTCAGAATGGTCAGATAATTGTCAAAGGTCAGATCACGCGGCCACAGCGAGAACACGTTCAGGATTTCTGTATTGGTCTTCAGGCTCATGTTCACCAGCCAGTAGATCGGCAACAACAGAAAGGTCAGGTAGACCACCATGACAATGGCGCTGACGTTTACCCGTGGCAGGGACAGGCCGCGCGATGTGGGCGGGGTCAGGGTTGCATCGGACATTATACGCCATCCCTTTTGTCGAGATTTGTCATCACGGTGTAAAACACCCAGGAAATCAGCAGGATCACCAGGTAATACATGATCGAAAACGCCGCCGCCGGGCCAAGGTCAAACTGGCCAAGCGCCATTTTCACCAGATCAATCGACAGGAAGGTGGTGGCATTGCCGGGCCCGCCGCCGGTGACGACAAAGGGTTCTGTGTAGATCATGAAACTGTCCATGAACCGCAGCAAAATCGCGATCATCAAAACACCCTGAATCTTGGGCAGTTCGATAAAGCGGAACACTTTCCAGCGGCTTGCCTGATCAATTTTGGCCGCCTGGTAATAGGCGTCCGGGATGGATTGCAGCCCGGCATAGGCCAGCAGCGCCACCAGGGACGTCCAGTGCCAGACATCCATCACGATCACCGTAATCCAGGCGGCAACGCTGTCTTGGGTATAGTTGTAAGAGATGCCGGCCTTGTCCAACGCATAGCCCAACAGGCCAATATCAACCCGCCCGAACACCTGCCAGATGGTGCCAACCACGTTCCACGGGATCAGCAACGGCAAGGACATCAGAACCAGACAGACCGAGGCCCAAAACCCCTTTTTCGGCATATTTAGCGCCACAAAGACGCCCAGAGGCACCTCGATCGCCAAAATGATCGCGGAAAAGATGATCTGGCGGCCAAGCGCGTCGTGAATACGTTCTGAATGCAAAAGCTCTTCGAACCATTCCAGACCGGCCCAGAAAAACTTGTTATTGCCAAACGTGTCCTGCACGGAATAATTCACCACCGTCATCAGCGGGATCACCGCTGAAAACGCCACCAGCACCAGAACCGGCAAGATCAGAAACCACGCCTTTTGATTGACTGTCTTTTCCATCAGGCGGCCTTTCCCTGAACACGCCAGTCATCGGCGTAGATGTTGATTGCACCGGGGTCAAAGGTGACGCGGGTCATATCTGCGCCAATCTCGGCGCCTTCCTTGGCGATGATATTGATGTCCTGGCCAAAGAAATCGGCACGCACAATCTTGTGGCGCCCTACATCCTCGACCCGGCGAATTTTGACTTTTAGCCCGTCATTGCCCGCGCTCAGGCGGGTGAATTCGGGCCGCACCCCAATCTGCACCTTGCCGGACATCGGCGCATAGGCCGCGCCCAGCGGAATTTCCGCGCCGTCAATCACCGCCACATTGCCGGTCACCGTGGCATCCAGCACATTCATGCCCGGGGAGCCGATGAAATAGCCGACAAATGTATGCGCTGGCTTTTCAAACAGCTCTTGCGGGGTGCCCATCTGCACCACGCCGCCATCATACATCACCACGACTTTGTCAGCGAAGGTCAGCGCCTCGGTCTGGTCATGGGTCACATAGATCATCGTGTGGCCAAATTCGTGATGCAGCGACTTTAGCTGCGTGCGCAATTCCCATTTCATATGCGGGTCGATCACCGTCAGCGGCTCGTCAAACAACAGCGCATTGACGTCTTCGCGCACCATGCCCCGCCCAAGTGAGATCTTTTGCTTGGCATCCGCCGTCAGCCCGCGCGCCTTTTTGTTCAGCTCGGCCTCCATCCCGATCATCCGGGCGATGGTCTGCACCCGATCCGCGATATAACGCGCATCCGCGCCGCGGTTGCGCAGCGGAAACGCCAGATTGTCGCGTACCGTCATGGTGTCATAGACCACCGGAAACTGGAAAACCTGCGCGATATTGCGCTGGGCGGTGGGCGCATTGGTGACATCGCGGTCATTGAACAGAATGCGCCCCTGACTGGGGTGCAACAGGCCGGAAATGATGTTCAGCAGCGTGGACTTGCCACAGCCCGACGCGCCCAACAGCGCATATGCCTCGCCATCCGCCCAGTCATGATTTAGCGCCTTCAGGGCATAATCGTCGGGGCCTTTGGGGTTTGGCAGATAGGAATGTGCCAGATTGTCCAAGGTGATCTTTGCCATCGCCGCGCCCCCCCTAAGCTGCCAACGCGTAGGATGCGGCGGCCACCAGGGCTCCGTCCTCGCCGAAAATATACAGATGCGCCGGGTCCAGATGGACCGACAACATGGTTCCCAACGCCAAATCCCGTACCCCGTGGATCAGCCCGACCCAGCGTTCGCCGTGATGATCCAGATGCACATAGGTTTCCGAGCCGGTGATCTCTGTCACCACCAAATTGGCCGTAAATTCCAGCCCGTTGGTTGTCTCGCGCTCCAACTCCAGATGGTTGGGGCGGAACCCGGCGGTGTAGGGGCCATCCGCCAGATCCGACAATGTGCCTGATGCGGCGACGGATTGGCCATCGCCGAACATCAACCGGTCGCCGGATTTTGACAGGTTCAGGAAATTCATCGGCGGGTCGGAAAACACCCGCGCCGTGGTGGCATCCACCGGCAGGCGATAGACCGATGGCGTCGGCCCAAACTGGGTGATCCGCCCCTGCCACAAGGCCGCCGTGTTCCCGCCCAGCAACAAGGCCTCTTCCGGTTCGGTGGTCGCATAAACAAAGATCGACCCGGCCTCGGCAAAAATCTTGGGGATCTCGGCGCGCAATTCTTCGCGCAGCTTATAGTCCAGATTGGCCAGCGGTTCGTCCAGCAACACTAACCCGGCATTCTTGACCAAAGCACGCGCCAGCGCACAGCGTTGCTGTTGACCGCCCGACAATTCCAGTGGCTTGCGATCCAGCATCGCCGATATCTGCATCAGATCGGCGGTCTTTTTGACGGCGGCGTCAATCTCGGCCGTCGATTTGCCCATCAGCCGCATCGGCGAGGCGATGTTTTCGTAGACGGTCATCGACGGGTAGTTGATGAACTGCTGATAGACCATCGCCACTTTGCGGTCCTGCACCCGCATCCCGGTCACATCGACATCTTCCCACAGAATCCGCCCGGTATTGGGCACATCCAGCCCCGCCATCAGCCGCATCAGCGATGTCTTGCCGGACGATGTCGGCCCCAGCAGGACGTTCATTGTGCCGTTTTGCAGGGTCAGGTCGGTTGGATGGACATGCGTCAACCCGTTCACAACCTTTGAAACCCCTTCCAGTACCAGTGCCATTATTGTGCCTCTCTGCGGATATCTTCGGCGTCAGCTAACGGGGCATCATTCGCCCGCGCGGCTGTCATCCAGCCGTCAAGCTCGGCAATTTCCGCGACTGTCATCCGCAGCCCCAACCGCGAGCGTCGCCACACCACATCTTCGGCGGTGCGGGCATATTCCCGGTCCATCAACCAGATGATTTCGCGTTCCGTCAAACTGGCGGCAAACGCCCGGCCCAGGTCTTTGGCTGATTGTGCATCGCCCAGAACGGCGCGCGCCTCAGTGCCATAAGCCTTAACCAGACGGTGTGCCCAAAAGTCGTTTAGAAACCCATAATCCCGGCGCAAACCCGCGATCAGATCGGGCACGCCATCCACCGGGAAATCACCGCCCGGCAGGCTGACACCGGCGGTCCAATCCGCGCCCGCTTTGGGAAAAAACGGTTTGATCTTACCAAGCGCGTGTTCGGCCAGCTTGCGATAGGTGGTGATTTTGCCGCCAAAGATGTTCAGCAAGGGTGCTGCGTCATCCGTCTGGTCCAGCTTCAGAACATAGTCGCGCGTCGCCGCCGTGGCTGAACTTGCCCCATCGTCATACAGCGGGCGCACCCCGGAATAGGTCCAGACGATATCGTCCTTGGTGATCGGCTCGCGGAAATAATCCGACGCAAAGGCGCGCAGGTAATCGGCCTCGGCCTCGGTGCATTCCGGTTTTACAGAGGCATCCGGGTGGTCGGAATCAGTGGTGCCGATCAGGGTGAAATCGGTCTCGTATGGAATGGCGAAAATGATCCGCCCGTCCTGGCCCTGAAAGAAATAGCATTTGTCGTGATCAAACAGCTTGCGCGTCACGATATGACTACCACGCACCAACCGCACGCCTTCGGTGGCATTGATACGCGCGGTTTTGCGAATGATGTCTTCGACCCAGGGACCACCGGCATTCACCAGCATCCGGGCGGTGGTCAGCCGGGTTTCCCCGGTGGCTTGGTCTTTGGTGGTGACGTGCCAGACGTCATTGACCCGCTCGGCCAGAATGACCTTGGTCCGGGTCATGATCCGCGCGCCGCGCGTTTCGGCATCGCGGGCGTTTAGAACCACCAGACGGGAATCTTCGACCCAACAGTCGGAATATTCAAACGCTTTGGTAAAGCGATCCTGCAAAGGCCCCCCCGCCGGATCGGATGACAAATCAATCGTCGTCGTCCTCGGCAGGATATCGCGCCCGCCCAGATGGTCATACAGGAACAGGCCAAACCGGATCAGCCAAGGCGGCCTGCGCCCTTTCATCCAGGGCATCACGACGTTCAGAATCCGCGATATCGGCGTGTCGCCTTCGAACCGCATGTCCTTGTGATAGGGCAGCACAAACCGCATCGGCCAGCTGATATGCGGCATCGCCTTTAGCAGGGTTTCCCGTTCTTTCAGGGCCTCGCGGACCAGCCGGATTTCAAAGAATTCCAGATACCGCAACCCGCCATGGAACAGCTTGGTTGACGCCGATGAGGTCGCAGAGGCCAGATCGTTCATCTCGGCCAGCACCACAGTCAGGCCACGGCCTGCCGCATCACGGGCAATGCCGCATCCATTAATGCCACCGCCAATGATAAAAAGGTCAACAGTTTCGGGCTGGAAATCTGACGACAAAACGGCCTCCCTGCCATCTGTTGCGCTGCGTCAAACAATCACATGCGAACCTTATCGGTCAATGCGAATATTCGCTTATGTTCCAATATTTATTTAATTAAGCATTTCAAGACGTTGCCGGGGCCGAATGCGAACATGTTCTGGTTCCGATATATGTGGGCGCTGGGCCGGGAAATTTGCAGAAAACTGTGGATGTTCCAGCAAATACAAACAGTTGAGCGATCAGAATCCCGCTTTGTTCCCCGATTCTCTAAATGCTACAGCTTTGATTGCCCTCTTGCCGGTCAGACGCAAAACGAGCATATTTGAATTTCCCGATAGGACCCCAGGACATGGCGTATAATTTCAGAGAACCCGACATTCTGGAGATCGCCAGAAAAGAAGGCAAAGTCACCGTCGAAGGCCTGGCGTCGCGGTTCGGGGTGACGGTGCAAACCATCCGCCGCGATCTGACCGAGCTTGCAGATGAGGGCAAATTGGAACGCGTGCATGGCGGTGCTGTGCTGCCGTCCAGCGTGATCAATATCGGATACGAAGACCGGCGCGGCCTGCAAGATGCGGCCAAGGAAGACATCGCGCGGCGTTGCGCGCAGGAAATCCCCGAAGGCGCGTCGTTATTCCTGAATATCGGCACCAGTACCGAAGCGCTGGCGCGGGCGCTGCTGCGCCACAGAAATATCATGGTGGTCACCAACAACCTGAATGTCGCCAACATCCTGACCCCCAACCGCGATTGCCAGATCATCATTTCGGGCGGCACTTTGCGGCGTACCGATGGCGGATTGATTGGCAATATCGCGATTGACACAATCGAACAGTTCAAAGTGGACATCGCGATTATCGGCTGTTCCGCTTTGGACGAAGACGGCGATTTTCTGGATTTCGACGTTCAAGAGGTCGGCGTCAGCAAGGCGATCATCCGGCAAGCGCGCAAAACCTATCTGGTGGCGGATCATTCCAAGTTTCAGCGCAACGCCCCGGTCCGCATCGCGTCCTTACAGGACATCACGTCGATTTTCACCGATCAGCCGCTGTCAGACGCGCTGACCCAGAAATGTCAGGATTGGGGGACGCTTGTGCATCTGGCGGGCGATACCCCGGTGCAGATCGGCTGATCAACCCGCCTATCCCCCAACCAGATACAGCGCGATCCACCGCCGGAATGTCACCAGAAACAGGCACAGGATCATTAGCGCCACGGCGGCGGCCTCGGTCAGTGAGAAACAACCAGAATATAATCCTCCGTCAGCAAGATCGAGCCGTCGATCACCCGCAGCCTTGCAACCAGCCTTGCAACCAGCCTTGCAACCAGCCTTGCAACCAGCACCGGTTCGACTCGGTTGACGCAAATAAGGGCGCTGTCCGAAAGTGGATGCCCCAGATTTGCAAATGCGCGCCTAAACGCACCAACTGACAGGAACCGTGCAATAGCCACATCAATTCCGACCGGTTGGTATGTGATGAGGTCGTTCAACAGCCCCCGGTTCTGCACCATTGCCATCGGGGTCATTCCGCCGACGTAAAGGCCCATCGCTACGGCCAGCGCGTGGTTCTCGGCCGCGCTATTCAGCATAGCGGACCTCAGGATCAGATTTCAGCGGGCCATGCGGCGCAAACTGCACAAAATCGGGCACTGTCGCCACCGAATCTACACCCTGATCGCGAAAAGCGCGGTGCAAAGCGCTGGCGGGAATCGTACAGTCGGTGATGGCCGCAGTCTGTCCTTCCTTAGTTGTGGCCCCAAAGGGTGCGCAAAAGGCCGGGCCAAGACCGTCGCCAAGGTGACATACTAAAAAATTGGAGGTTCAGTCGTCAAAAATAAATTTGAAACAATACCTTACGATTGATTGGTCGGTGATGGACAGTCGATAATAATCCAGCCTCCGCAATCCGTTGTCTTCCATTTCCTCAACAACTTGTTGGTGAGCTGCCGGGGCAGGTTGATCATCAAGGTCAGCGTTTCCTTCATCACTGCGATTTCGGTACCGTCATCGATCCGGTTTGCGATGCCGTGCGAATCTGCCATCGACAAGGATGCACTAGGCCAGCGGGATTTTTGGGGTCTTGTTGGCGAATTGTTCGACCACTTCGAACGCGGTGTGCCGCGGGGCGTACAGGAATCCAACCCGCGCATCGTGGGGTTTTGCCACGGCGCCCAGACAGGGGGCGCATGCCCCGGAAATCGCCCGGTTTCTTGAGCACGCCATAAACACCATGTCGCCGTCAGGTTCCGGTTGTCATCTCCTTGCCAAGCGATCAAAATAGCCGGGCTTTGTAACAAGCTTGGGAAAACGACCAGTGTTCTTTCCCAGATAGGAGACAAATCGTGGCCATCATTTTAGCAATTTACGGCGGTGTAATCTATTTGGTCTTCGGCCGGTTCAAGCTGTTACCCTGGAACGCCCTGTGGAAATCCGTGGCCGCTGTTGTCGGCCTGATTATTGCGCTGGTGGTCATCGGAGCCCTGAACTATCTCGCGCCGTCAGGCAGAGTTACGGTGCATGGCCCGGTTATCGAAATTACACCAAACGTCACCGGCACTGTCGTCAATGTCGCGGTAACCGCCAACACACCGGTCAAATCCGGGGATTTGTTGTTTCAGATTGACCCGGTGCCGTTCCAGATCGACGTGAACCGCCTGAAGGCAGCCCTGGTCGAGGCGCAAACCGCCGCCGACATGCGCCATACCGACCTGGACGCGGTCAACGCAGAGATTGACGGCCTGCAGGTTCAGCTGACCTTTGGGCAGCAGCGGCGGGACGATATTGTTAAGCTGACGGATCGCGGCGTGAACTCTCAGTTTCAACTGCAAGAGGCGCTGTCGACCATCGGCCAGCTAGAGGCCGGATTGCGGGCGGCGAATGCCCGGAAACAAGGGTTGGAACTGCGCATCAATTCGCAGGTCGACGGCATGGATTCATCGGTGGCACAGGCGCAACAGGCCCTTGAAACGGCACAATGGAACCTGCAGCAAACCGATGTGCGCGCCACGCAAGACGGGACCGTGACCGCGATGGCCCTGACGCCCGGCGCGCGGGTCACGCAATTTAGATCGGCATTGGCCTTTGTGCCGTACGGTCAACAGGCGTTGACGGGCGTGTTTCCCCAAATTGGGTCCTATGCGTTTGAACCTGGTGCGACGGTTCAGGTGGCCATGCGCAGCCAGCCGGGGGCTTATTTCACGACAACCGTTCTTGCCCTGATCCCCGGCACTGGCGAAGGCACACTGGCAACGACTGGTGCCTTGCCCACGGTCGGCCAATTGCTGGGCAGTGGCTCTTTTGTGGTGCGCCTGGAACTTCCGACCGATTTGCCGGGGCATGTGACGCTTTTGGGCTCGACCGGTTCAGCCACCCTGATTACCCCGGGCGCCGGGCCGATTGCGCCGCTGGCTAAAATTCTGTTCTGGGTCAAGCGGTACACAAACTACCTGTGATCAGGTGAATCTGGGGCGTTTCAACACACACTGAACGCAGCATTTTGTAAAACAGGCATGACTCTGCTTGTTTGAAATGCAAGCATAATTCAGGATAGCCCGGTACACCGGGTAAAAAACCACGAACACGATAAAAAACCAAAGGGGAGAACCACAATGAAAAGACTACTAAGCGCGGCCCTTGCCGCGACAATGCTGACGACGCCGTCCTTTGCGGACGAGGTCAAGATCGGCTTTGTGACCACATTGACCACCGGCGCCGCCGTGATCGGCAACGATATGCAAAAGGCCGTTGACCTTGCCATCGAACATATGGGCGGCAAGATGGGTGATCTGGATATCAACCTGATCTACGCCGATGACGGGTTCAAACCCGAGACCGGCAAACAGGCCACCGACAAGCTGGTCAAACAGGATGACGTCGATTTTGTCGCTGGTTTCATCTGGAGCCACGTGCTGCTGGCCTCGCGCAAATCGGCGCTGGATGCTGGCAAGTTCCTGATTTCCACCAATGCGGGCCCGTCACCCGTGGCAGGCAAGCTGTGCCACAAAAACTTTTTCTCGACCTCCTGGCAGAACGACCAGACCCCAATGGCGATGGGCGAAGTGCTGAACCAGCGCGGCGTCAAATCGCTGTATATCATGGCCCCCAACTATGCGGCGGGCAAGAATATGGTCGCCGGAGTCGAACGCACCTTTAAGGGCGAAATCAAGGGTAAGGACCTGACCAAATGGGGCGCCGACGCTCAGCTTGATTTCTCGGCAGAGCTGGCCAAGGCCAAGGCGTCCGGTGCCGAAGGCATCTTTGTGTTTTACCCCGGCAAGGCCGGTGGCGCGTTTATCAAGCAGTACCAGCAATCTGGCCTGCGCGAAACCATGCCGCTGTACACCGTGTTCACCATCGACGGGCTAAGCATCCCAAAACTGCAGGCCGCCAATTTTGAGGCCGTCCTTGGATCATACACCACCGGTCACTGGGCGCCTTCCATGGACAACCCGGCCAACACCAAATTCGTCGCCGATTTCAAAGCCAAGCATGGCAACTATCCGTCCAACTATGCGGCGCAATCTTATGACGCGATGTTCCTGATCAAATCTGCGGTCGAGGCCGTCGGCGGCGACCTCAGCGATATGGACGCGGTGCGCACAGCGCTTGAGGCGGCGAATTACGATTCGGTGCGCGGGCCGTATACTTATGGTGCCAACCACATGCCGATCCAGAACTTCTATCTGCAGGAAATCGTCAAGGACGACGATGGCAACTGGCTGAAAACCAACGTGTCGACAGTTTATGAAAACCACGTTGATTCCTACGCGTCAGAGTGTTCAATGAACTAAGCCTGCGGGCCTGACACCCATATGGCCGGGGCAAGAGCGCCCCGGCCAAATCATGTAAATTTACCGGACATATACCTTTGGATTATACGCTCCTGTTTGTGCAGATGCTGAACGGCGTACAGCTTGGGCTGTTGCTGTTTCTGGTGGCGTCGGGCCTGACGCTGGTTTTTGGCATTCTGGATTTCGTCAATTTGGCCCATGGGTCGATCTATATGGTCGGCGCTTTTATCTGCGCCTCGCTGACCTATGTTGTCGGGAACTTTCTGCTGGCCATCCTGATCGCGCTGCCGATCACCGGGCTGCTGGGCTACCTGATCGAACGGCTGGTGGCGCGAAATCTTTACGGGCGCGATCACCTTGATCACGTGCTGGCGACCTTTGGTCTGATCCTGGTGCTGGACACCAGCGTTCACCTGATCTGGGGCCCCGAAGGCATCGCCGTACCGCTGCCGCTGTGGCTGGACGGGCGCGTCACGCTGTTTGAAGGCGTAGTTGTTCCCACATTCCGTTTGCTGATCATCGCCACCGGGCTGGCAATTGCCGCCGGGCTGTTCTGGTTGGTGAATTATACCCGCCTTGGCATGCTGATCCGCGCCGGGGCGTCCAACCGCACCATGGTGTCGGCGCTGGGCATCGATATCCAGACGCTGTTTGCGCTGGTTTTTGCCCTTGGCGCGATGCTGGCCGGGCTGGCGGGCATGCTGATCTCGCCGATCACCGAGGCGTCGATTTCTATGGGCGGCGAGATTATCATCACCGCCTTTGTCGTCATCATCGTCGGCGGCATCGGGTCGATGAAAGGCGCGTTTATCGCGGCCATCATCATCGGGCTGATCGACACGCTGGGGCGGTCGTTTATTGATGACCTGTTCAAACTGTTCATGAGCTCGGACGCCGCCGAAACCTCGGCCCCGGCCATTTCGGCCATGCTGATTTATATCATCATGGCGGTCGTTCTTGCCCTGCGTCCGCAGGGCCTGTTTCCGCCAAAGGTGCGCTGATGTTTGCAACCAAACGAACCCGTTGGGTCACCATCATCGTCATGCTGGCCCTGGCCATCCTGCCGCCGGTGTTCCTGTGGACCGGCCATGCGTTCTATCTGGATCTGGCCACACGGCTGGTGATCCTGGCGATTGCCGCCGTCAGCCTGAATCTGGTGCTGGGCTATGGCGGCTTGGTGTCGTTTGGCCACGCGGCCTATATCGGCATCGGCGCCTATGCAGTGGGCATCCCGGTCTATCACGAAACCTATGGCGGGTTCGATGTGGCCGCGTCGTATGGCGGGGTATTTCATATCCTGCTGGCAGTGGGCATCTCGGCGCTGTTTGCGCTGATCACCGGAGCGATCAGCCTGCGCACCAAAGGCGTCTATTTCATCATGATCACCATGGCGTTCGCGCAGATGGCCTATTACCTATTCCTGTCGCTGGACGAATACGGTGGCGATGACGGGCTGGTGATCGAGGTGCGCTCAGAACTGCCACTGGTCAATCTGGACAATCCGCTACAGCTGTACCTGATCGCGTATGTGTCGCTGGTGGCTGCCCTGCTGATCGTGCGCACCATCATCCATTCGCGCTTTGGCATGGTGCTGCAAGGCGCCAAGGGTAACAATGAACGGCTGGTCACACTGGGGTACAACACCTACCTTTATCGACTGACCGCCTATGTCATTTCCGGCGCGATGTGCGGTTTTGCCGGGGCGTTGCTGGGCAATTTCACCACCTTCATCTCGCCCGAGATGATGGGGTGGAGCCGCTCTGGCGAGCTGATGTTCATGGTGATCCTTGGCGGCACCGGCAGCACGCTGGGGCCAGTCCTGGGGTCCGCCGTGTTCATTCTGGTCGAAGAAATCCTGTCCAGCTTCACTGTCTTCTGGCACCTGCCGTTTGGCCTGATGCTGATGGGCGTGGTGCTGTTTGCCCGCGGCGGGCTGATGGGGCTGATCAGGGGCACAGGTAAGGGCACTGGTAAAGGCAATGGGGATAAATGATATGACAGCTTTGCTGAATGTCACCGACCTGCGCAAAAGCTTTGGCGGGGTCGCCGCCACCGACGGCGTCAATCTGGGCGTTGAACAGGGCGAATTGCACGCGATCATCGGCCCGAACGGCGCGGGCAAAACCACGCTGATCTCGCAGCTATGCGGCGCGCTGCGGCCTGATTCCGGTGCGATCACCTTTAAAGGCGCCAACATCACCAACCGGCCCGCCTATGCCCGCGCCCGGCTGGGGATCACCCGGTCGTTTCAGATCACCTCGCTGGTGATGGATATGTCGGTGCTGGATAACGTGGCGCTGGCGGTGCAGGCCCGCGCCGGGCATTCGTTTCGCTTTCTGAAACCGGCCCGCAGCATCAAACCCTTGCGCGACGAGGCCCGCGACATGCTGGGCCGTGTCGGGCTGGCCGGGCGCGCGGACGAGCCGACCATCGCGCTGTCGCATGGCGAACACCGGCAGATGGAAATCGCCATCGCGCTGGCCACCGGTGCCGAACTGATGCTGCTGGACGAACCAATGGCGGGCCTCGGCCCCGAGGAAAGCACCATCATGATCACCTTTCTCAAAGCGCTAAAGGGCGATCGGACCATTCTGCTGATCGAACATGACATGGACGCGGTATTTGCCCTGGCTGACCGGATTTCCGTGCTGGTCTACGGGCGCATTATCGCCACCGGCACCCCGGACGAGATCCGCAATAATGACGACGTGCGCCATGCCTATCTGGGCGAGGAATAAGCGATGCTGAAACTGTCCAATGTGACCGCTCATTACGGCAGCTCGCAGGCGCTGTTTGGGATGGATATGGAATTTGGCACCGGCCAGGTGGCCACCCTGCTGGGCCGCAACGGTATGGGCAAGACCACCACCATCAACTCGATCATGGGTATCGTGCTGGCCAGTGGTGGGTCGATCCTGTTTGACGGGCATGAACTGGTGGGTCGTCCATCGTTCAAAACCGCCAATCTGGGGCTAGGGCTGGTGCCAGAAGGCCGCCAGATTTTCCCAAACCTGTCGTTGCGCGAAAACCTGGTGGCCACCGCCAGCAACCACCTTGGCGTCGCCGATCCGTGGACCATTGACCGGGTCTATGCGCTGTTTCCCGAATTACAGGGACGGCACACGTCGATGGGCAATCTGCTGTCGGGCGGCGAACAACAGATGTTGGCGATCGGGCGCGCGTTGATGACCAACCCCAAACTGCTGATCCTTGACGAGGCCACCGAGGGGCTGGCGCCGCTGGTTCGCCAGAAAATCTGGGCGGCGATTGAGCAGATCAAGCAACAGGACATCTCGATCCTGGTGGTGGACAAGAACCTGAAGGACCTGATGCGGATCGCCGATGTGAATTTCATCATCGAACGCGGCAAAATTGTCTGGTCCGGCAGCTCGGAGGAATTGCGCAGCGACCGCGAGGCCCTGCATCGCTATCTGGGCATCTAAAGCCCCCGGTCGTAAATGCTCTGACTTATGCATCGGTATCCGATTTCTTTCAAAGAAATCGAGCCGGAAAATTTGAAATTTTCCGTTTCCCTGCCTTACCCGCATCGGCAAATTGCGAAGGCAAGGCCAAACCCGGCCAAGACCCTGATGACCCACCCGTCGCCGCCCCGGCCAACAGCGCAACCAGTTAAGGGACCGTCACTTTGGCAGGCTTTGCGCCCTATATGGCGGCGCAAATACCCCCCGCTGAACCGCCGCGTGCAACATTGCCTGCATTTCCTGAATCACCCGTGTCTTGGTAGTGTCAGTCCGGCAAATCAGCCCTAGCTGGCGTACCGGATTACCCGGCGCCAGCGGCAACCGCTTTAG
The DNA here is from genome assembly GCA_047639325.1 of Paracoccaceae bacterium. Classification (GTDB taxonomy): domain Bacteria; phylum Pseudomonadota; class Alphaproteobacteria; order Rhodobacterales; family Rhodobacteraceae; genus NVQY01. The sequence continues at coordinate 17,166 of JBLINN010000024.1, forward strand.
CGGCAGAGGGTTAAACACCTGAACGCAGGTGCGCGGCACAATGGACACGCCCAATTCGCTGAGAACCAGACTGGAAATCGCCTCTAGCCCCTCAAGCTCCATACTGTCGGTGACCGCAATATTGTTGGCCTGCAACCAGGCCTCTATCATCTCGCCAGCCACCGCCTCGCGGGAAAAGCGAATGAATGGGTGGTTTTGCAGGATCTCGATAGGGTCATCGCTGGCGATGTTCTGCGACGCGATCAACTCAAACGGTTCATCCGCGATTTTGTACCAGTCGATGCCCGCAGGCAAAACCGCAGGGCGCGACAGGATGGCGGCGTCGATGCTGTTACGCTCTACTTGGCGCAGCAGCGCATTGGTCAGCCCCGGCGTCAGCGCCACATGCAGGTCGGGCCAGCCCTGTTTCAGCATCGCCATCGACGATGGCAGCAGCGCTGTCAGGGTGGTCGGCACCGCGCCTAGCCGGAATTCGCCCTTCAACCCGTCATCGCCCAAAACCGAAGGCACAATATCATCATAAGCCCGCACCACATCGCGCGCCTTGGCCAGCACCGCCCGCCCGACCGGGGTGAATTTCGGCGTGCGTCGCGACCGGTCAAAAATCGCGATCTGCCAGCCGTCTTCCAGCGCCTTCATTTGTTGGCTAACGGCAGCGTGCGAGACAAAAACCGCGTCAGCCGCCGCACTGAACGTGCCATGCTCGTCCACCGCGATCAGGGTTTTTAGCATTCGAATCGACATGTTTTGCCCCAAATTTCGTAACTAAATCTTATACACCCTGCGCAATCTCGCAGATTACCGCAATCTGTTCTTTCCTTTTAACGGGCCCAATCTGCACCCCGCCGCATCCGCTCTCTGGGCAAGCCCGCCGCCCGCCTGTAGGGTCGCGCCATGAATGATCTTGCCGTTACATTTTCCGACGATCAGGCCAGCGCCTATGACGCCGTGGCCGATTTTTTGCGCAGTTCAGGCGTCGATCTGGATGACAGCCTGCTGAACCCGCCGCGCGAGGCCGGGGCAGGGGTGTTGGCGGTGATTGGCAAGGCCGGATCAGGCAAGACGCTGCTGTTGGCAGAGCTGTATAAGGCGCTGGTGGCCGCTGGGGTTGCGGTGGTTTCGGGCGACTATGAAAGCCGCAAAACCATCAACCGGCGCAGCCTGGCCATTCTGGCCCCCACCAACAAGGCCGCCAGCGTGCTGCGCCTGCGCGGGGTGCCCGCGACGACGATCCACCGGATTCTCTATACGCCGGTCTATGACCCGGAATATGAACGCATCGCCGAATGGCTGGCCGGTAACGGCGAACGGCCTGAGGTTGAAGGGTTGACTGATCAGTCACTGGACCGCGCGGTGGCGTTTTATGCGGGCAACAAATCCATGCCCGGGGCGATGGCGGCGGCGGGTCTGCGCGGGTCGGACTTTATCACCGGCTGGAAGCGCCGCGAAGACCCGCTGGATATCGGCTTTGTCGATGAATCCTCGATGCTGGATGACAAGCAATTCAATGATCTGAAAGAGATTTTTCCAAACCTGCTGCTGTTTGGTGACCCGGCCCAGCTGGCGCCGGTGAACCAATCCGGCGCCATGGTGTTTGACGCCATGGAAGGCCCGCGCAAGCTGGAACTTAGCCGGGTGCACCGTCAGGACGCCGACAACCCGATCCTTGATCTGGCGCATGCGCTGGCGGACCCGACGCTGGAATTCCACGACTTTGAAAACATGATCGAAGACTTCGCCAAGCGCGACGAACGGGTGGTCTGGGGCCAGCGGGTCGAGGTGGACCTGATGGCGCGCAGCCCGGTTCTGGTCTGGCGCAACGCCACCCGAATCCGGTTGCTCAACGCCTTTCGCGCGGTCTATGGCGCGCCAGAAGATGCGTTGATGGAGGGCGAGCCGTTGATTTGCGACGGCATCGAGCTGCCGATGAAACACCGCAAGAAACGTCTAGATCTAGAGGCTCGCGGGCTGATCCGCGGCGCACAGGTGATCTATCTGGGACCGGGGCGCAAGCCGGGGTTTTCGCGGCTGCATGTGATGGGCGCCGAAGACCCGCAGATCAGTGCCGCGTCGATCGTCAAGATCGAAAAACCGGACGAAGAAGAACCGTTTATTCCCTTTGCCGCCCGCATGGGGGCTACGTTCCTGCACGGTGCGGCTGTGACCATTCACAAGGCGCAAGGGTCGCAATGGGACACGGTGCAGGTGTTTGCGCCCGACCTGTTCGTCGCCGCCCGTATGGGGCGGGTCGAGGCCGGGCAGCCGCTTTGGAAACGGCTGGCCTATGTGGCCATCACCCGGGCGCAGAACCGGCTGATCTGGGTGGTACGCAACCGTCTGTCAAAACCCACCTATCCGCTGCGTGTCGATGACCTGCGCAGCGCGCCCGCAAGCCAATTGATACTGGAGGCAGAAGAGATATGAAAACCATCCTGATTACCGGCGCAAGTTCCGGCATTGGCCGCGCCACGGCTGAATTGTTCCTGAAAGAGGGCTGGGCCGTCGGCCTACTGGCCCGCCGCGCCGGTCCCTTGGAAGAAATCGCCGCCGCGCATGAACACGCAACCCCGCTGGTAGCCGATGTCACCGATGGCGACGCGGTCGAGGCGGCGTTTGCCACCTTCCTGCAAAAGACCGGGCGGCTGGATGTTCTGTTCAACAACGCCGGTATCTTCACCCCCGGCGGCACAATCGACGAAATCCCGCTGAGCAGCTGGTATGATGCGGTGGCGGTGAACCTGAACGGCATGTTCCTGTGCGCCCGTGCAGCATTCGCAGCGATGCGCGCCCAAGATCCACAGGGCGGTCGGATCATCAATAACGGATCAATCGCCGCGCATGTGCCGCGCCCGGACTCCATCCCTTATGCGGCCACCAAACACGCGATCACCGGCATGACCCGCAGCCTGTCGCTGGACGGGCGACCGTTTGATATCGCTTGCGGCCAGATCGATATCGGCAATGCCGCGACGCCGATGGTCGAGGCGATGAACCAAAAGCTGATGGCCGAAGACCCCACTGCCGAACCGCAGCATTCGATGCCAGTGGGCGATGCGGCGGCGTCGGTGCTGCATATGGCCAGCCTGCCGTTGCAGGCGAATGTGCAGTTCATGACGGTGATGGCGACCAAAATGCCCTATATCGGGCGCGGCTGACGCGTCCGGACACTTGCAGGCGTCGGCGCTAGCGCCGACGCAACAGTTGGAAAGCCGCCGACGCGCCCCAGCCTGCGGCAATGGCAATTGCCAGCGACATCAGCCCGTACAGCACGGATTGTTCGCGCGACAGGGCGAACAGCCAACGCTCCAGACCCACTTTGCGCACGTCAATTGTGGTTTCATAGTTGGAGATGATCTTGCCGCCGCGCGTCAGAAAGATCCGCGTGGTATAATTTCCCTCGGTCACGTTGGCCGGCATGGTGATCGCCGTGCGGAACAGTGTTTGCTGGTCCAGCGTAACCTGTCCTTCCAATGTCTGGTACAGCCCGGCCTTGCGGCGAATACGGATCACCGCATCGGTAAACTGATCGGCATCGTCAATTGCTGACGGCGCCCCGACCGAACGGATCGCGTGTTCCAGCGAGACACGCGCGCGCAGGTCTTCGGTGCGGGTCAGAACCTCGGCCAGCGGCGCGGTGGTGGCGACTGCATAAAAGTTGGGCGCCTGATCCACCTCAATCGAGTCGGTGTTGATCCAGATAAAGCCCTTCCATTTGGCCTTGCGGCGCACGACCACCGGTTCAGACGGGCCCGCCACGGTGATGATCACCTGCAACGGGTCTTCTGTGGGAATGGGCTGTTCGCGTTTCACCGCGCCAAAGATCAGGATTTCAGACCCGTCAAAGCTGGTGGTGATTGATACGTGATTGCTGGACAGGCCCAGCACCACCTCTTCGCCTTCCGCTTGGGTGGACGGGGCAGCAACAACCAACGCAAGTAGGGCGCAGATCAAACCGGTCAGACGCAAGAACATGGCCTAGTGCCCCCCAACCGCGCCAAGCGAATACAGCTCGCTTGGTTGCAGCAGCAGGTCCAGTGCCAGCTTGGCACAGACCACCAGCACCATCATCGCCAGAAGGATGCGCAATTGTTCGGCCTTCATTTTCAACCCGATCTGGGTGCCAATCTGCGCGCCGATCACGCCGCCAACCAGCAACAGCACCGCCAGCATCACATCAACCGTATAGTTGGTGGTGGCGTGCAGCATGGTCGTGAAGGCGGTCACAAAGATGATCTGGAACAGCGAGGTGCCGATAACCACTTTGGTCGGCATGCCCAGGATGTAGATCATCGCGGGCACCATGATAAAGCCGCCACCGACCCCCATGATCGCCGCCAGAATACCCACCAAAAGGCCAACAATCAGCGGCGGGATCACCGAGATATACAACCGAGAAGTGCGAAACCGCATCTTGAAGGGCATCGCATGCACCCAGTTGCGCTGATGCCGCTTTGGCGGGGGCGTGCCGCCTGCTTTGCGGGATTTGCGGATGGCGTTCAGGCTCTCAATAAACATCAGCCCGCCAACAATGCCCAGAAAGGCGACGTAACACAGCTTGACCAGCAGATCGACTTGGCCCGCAGCTTTGAGATAGTTGAACACCAGCACACCCAAGGCCGCGCCGACCAGGCCGCCGATCAACAGCACGGTGCCCATCTTCAGATCAACCGTTTGCCTTCGGAAATGCGCCAGCACCCCGGAGAATGACGAGGCGACGATCTGGTTGGCTTCGGTGGCGACAGCCACGGCGGGGGGGATGCCAATAAAGAACAGCAGCGGGGTCATCAGAAATCCGCCGCCGACACCAAACATGCCCGAAAGAACACCAACAATCCCACCTAGCCCCAGCAAAAGAAAGGCGTTCACGG
>JBLINN010000025.1:0-21781 GCA_047639325.1 Paracoccaceae bacterium
CGGCGTTTCGCAAACGATCAGAAGATAACAAGATGCCGCCCTTTGGTGAGGTGGTGCCGCAGTTTTTGGCAATGGAACATGGTTGGCCGGATCTAGTGGCACAGATGCGCGATATTCTGAAACCGGCCTGTCTGACAATCCTGCCCTATGAACGTCGCGGAGCCAGCCGGGACTTGCTGTCGCTGTTGGTGCCGGGGCTGGAAGGGGCCGATCTGGTCGAGCCGGATAAGACCATGAACCTAAGCGCCACGGACGCCGCCCTGGCCGCTTTGCAGATGCGCTATCATGCGGACGAGACGCTGAAGGAAAAGGAATGGCGGCAGGTGATTGCCGACCACGCTGACGACCGCGAAGCGCGGGGGTATGCGGCGTTTAGGGACGACGATGCACAGGCTTTGACCGACAGGTATCATGCTGATCTGGAAAAGATTTCCCAAATGCCGGGGGTTCGGTATCTTTAGGCGTTAGCCTTGGCGTTCATCGCGTTTCACCGCATCCCACAGCGCATCCATTTCCGCCAGATCACTATCTTGCGGGGCTTTGCCCATCGCAGAAAGACGCGCTTCAACGCCTTCAAAACGCCGGATAAATTTAGCATTGGCGCGGCGCAGGGCAGTTTCGGGTTCGACGTTCAGATGGCGGGCAAGATTGGCCATCACAAACAGAAGGTCGCCAAATTCCTCTTCGACCTCGTCCTGGCCCAACGTATCGCGCGCCTCGACCAATTCAGCGGCTTCTTCGGTGATCTTGTCCAGAACCAGCCCGGCATCGGGCCAGTCAAACCCCACCCGCGCGGCGCGTTTTTGTAGCTTGGCGGCACGCAGCAACGCTGGCAGTTTGGCCGCCACTCCGTCCAACGCACCACGTTGCGCCTTGTCGGCACGTTCGCCCGCTTTGATCTTTTCCCAGTCGACAGTCTGCTGATCGGCGGATTTATCCCGCGATTCGTCGCCAAACACATGCGGATGACGCGCCACCATCTTGTCAGAAATTGCCCGCACCACCGATTGAAAGGTGAAATGCCCAGCCTCGGCACCCATTTGCGTGTGATAAACGGTTTGCAGCAGTAAATCGCCCAGCTCTCCCTCGATCTCGCCCCAGGCCTGACGCTCAATCGCGTCGGCAACTTCGTAAGCTTCTTCAATGGTATAGGGTGCGATGGAGGTGAAATCTTGTTCGATATCCCACGGGCAACCAGTGTCGGGGTCGCGCAGGCGGCGCATGATTTCCAGCAGGCGCTCTATTCCGGCGTCAGGATCGGTGATCAGGGGGTTTTCGGGCATTGCGGCGGCCTTGTTTCCAGTGTCAGATGCATCAATCCCCAAACTCGGTCCAGGAGTCCAGCCCATGCCCGTTGTGAACCGCATTGCCGATTACGCCAGCGACATGGCCCAGTGGCGCCAGCATCTGCACACCATCCCCGAACTGGGGATGCAGTGCCCGGAAACCGCCCGTTTTGTCGCCGCACGGCTGCGCGAGTTTGGCGTGGACGAAATACACGAAGGCATCGCGCAAACCGGGATTGTGGCGATCATCAACGGGCAGGGTGCGGGCGAAACCATTGGGTTGCGCGCTGATATGGACGGCTTGCCAATAGTTGAGGCGACGGGGCTGGATTACGCCAGCCAGAACCCCGGCAAGATGCATGCCTGTGGCCATGACGGCCATACCACCATGTTGCTGGGCGCGGCGCGTTATCTGGCCGAGACGCGGAATTTCACCGGTCGGGTGGCGCTGATCTTTCAGCCCGCCGAAGAATCCGGCGGCGGCGCTGGGGTGATGGTGAACGAGGGCGTGATGGACCGGTTCGACATCGCGCAGGTTTACGCGCTGCACAACGCGCCGGGGTTTGAAGCTGGCGGGTTTTACACCACGCCGGGGCCGTTGATGGCGGCGGTTGATTCGTTTCATGTGTATATTCAGGGGGTTGGAGGACATGGTGCGATGCCGCATGACACCCGCGATCCGGTGATGCCAGCTTGTGCGATTGCCCAGGCGTTTCAGACCATTGTCAGCCGCAACCATTATGCGCTGGACGATCTGGTGGTCTCGGTCACTCAGATCCACACCGGCACGGTGGATAATGTGATCCCCGATACCGCCTATCTGAACGGGACAATTCGCACCTTTGATCCATCGGTGCAGGCGATGGTGATGCAGCGGATGCAGGCGATTGTTGACGGGCAGGCGGCCAGTTATGGCGTCACGGCCACGCTGGATTACGAGGTCGGATACCCCGCGACCATCAACGATGCCGCCAAGACCGAATTTGCCGCTGGCGTGGCGCGGGAGGTTGCCGGGGAAACCCGGGTTCAGGCGAACGCCGGGCGCGAAATGGGGGCCGAGGATTTTTCCTATATGTTGCAGGTCCGGCCGGGGGCGTACCTGTTCATAGGGCAGGGCGACAGCGCCGGGTTGCACCACCCGGAGTATAATTTCAACGATGATGTGGCCCCGGTTGGCGCGTCTTTCTTTGCCCGGCTGGTGGAAACGGCGCAGCCGCTGCATCAGCCTGCAGGAGAATAGCGATGGCCTTGGAAGACGCAAAAAACCAAGTTGATCAGGCGTTTACACGCGACAGATTGCGTGGAACAAGTCAGGAAAACACCTTTGGCGGGGCGACTTCGTTTTTGCGCCGTCGCTATACCAAGGACCTGACAGGGGTGGATATCGCCGTGACCGGCGTGCCATTTGATCAGGCGGTCACCAACCGCCCCGGGACCCGGCTGGGCCCGCGTGCCATCCGCGAGGCCAGCGCGCTGCAAGCCCCCGATGCGCCCTATGGCTGGCCGTTTGACGCGCTGAGCGAGCTGGCGATCACCGACTACGGCGATCTGGCGTTTGATTATGCCAATATCCCTGCCTTTCCAGCGGCTTTGAAGGCGCATATCGCCGGTATTTTGGCGGCAGATGTGGCCTCGGTTGTCTTGGGCGGGGATCACTATATCAGCTTTCCGATCCTGCAAGCCTATGCTGATAAATACGGGCCAATGTCGCTGTTGCAGTTTGATGCCCATACCGACACCTGGGCCGACGACGATATGGACCGGGTGGATCACGGCACGATGTTTTATAAGGCGGTGAAGATGGGGCTGGTGGACCCGGCGCGGTCGGTTCAGGTAGGCATTCGCACCAGCAATGACGACACACTTGGGGTGAATATCATTGACGCACGCGAGGTGCACGAAATTGGACCGGTGGCCACAGCATTGAAAATCAAGAACATTCTGGGAGGTCATCCGGTTTATCTAAGTTTCGACATAGACGGGCTGGACCCGGCCTATGCGCCGGGTACCGGCACGCCGGTCTGGGGCGGGCTGACCTCGGCGCAGGCGGCGATCATTCTGCGTGATCTGGCCGGGATCAACCTTAAAGGTGGCGACGTGGTCGAGGTTTCGCCGCCCTTTGACACCACCGGGGCCACCGCGATTGCCGGGGCGCATGTGGCCACCGAAATCATATGTCTTCTGGGATGGAATATGCGATCATGAGCGAATTGAATCAGCCGATCAGCGGCAATGATCTGGCGCGGTTTTCCGGGCCCAACACTTTTATGCGCCTGCCATCGGCCAGTTCACTGGACGGGCTGAATGTGGCCATTCTGGGGATTCCGATGGATATCGGCACATCCTGGCGGTCGGGCACCCGGTTTGGGCCGAAACAGATCAGGGCCGAAAGCGCGATGATCCGGCCCTATAATATGGCGACCGGGGCGGCGCCGTTTGACAGTTTGCAGATGGCGGACATTGGCGATCTGGCGATCAACACGTTTTCGCTAAAAGACAGTCTGCGCATTATATCAGAGAGTTACGACGCGATCCTTGCCAATCCGGTGGTGCCGGTGGCGATGGGCGGTGATCATTCGATCACCCTGCCGATCTTGCGCAGCATCGCGCGCAAACATGGGCCTGTGGCGTTGGTGCATGTGGATGCGCATGCAGATGTGAATGACAATATGTTTGGCGAAAAAGAAACCCACGGCACGGTGTTTCGCCGCGCCTATGAGGAAGGGTTGATCCAACCCGACAAGACTTATCAGATTGGATTGCGTGGCACTGGCTATGCCGCCAGTGATTTCACCGAGGCACAAGGTTGGGGGTTTCAGCAATTCCCGGCGCACGAACTTTGGATGCGCCCGCTAACCGATCTGGGCGCGGAAATACGGCGCGATATCGGCGACCGGCCGACCTATATCACCTATGATATCGACAGCCTTGACCCGGCCTATGCGCCCGGCACCGGCACGCCGGAAATCGCCGGTCTGACAACCCCGCAGGCGCTGCAGCTAATTCAGGCGTTGCAGGGGGCCAATATTGTCGGTTGCGATCTGGTCGAGGTGTCGCCACCTTATGACACATCAGGCAACACAGCCATGACGGCGGCCAACCTGATATACGAAATGCTGTGTATATTGCCGGGTGTTAAGGCCCGGTAGGGTGAAAGTTTGGCAAAGGGGCGGCAACGCCCGGCCAGAACGGGGAATATGGGACGGTTTGTGATGGTATTATGGATTTTGCTGGCGATTGTGGTTGTTGGTCTGGGCTATATCAGGCTGGCGCCCAGCGATCCGACGCAGTGGCATGTGGCGCCGGATGTTAGCGGCGACAAACTGATTGCCACAGGCGCCACACGGCTGGTGCAAACTGGGCCGGATGGGTTGGCGCGGTTGCATGACATTGCCCTGACCACCCCGCGCACCAGCGTTTTGGCTGGGTCCGTGGACGCGGGCATGATCACCTATATCACCCGCAGCAAGCTGTTTGGCTTTCCCGATTACATCACCGCCCAACAGGACGGCGACAATCTGAAAATCCTTGGCCGCCTGCGCTTTGGCCGTTCAGATATGGGAGTAAACGGCGCCCGTCTCAAGGCTTGGGTCGATGCTTTGCAGCCGTGATGACAGGCAGCCCTTTTGCACCTCGCGCCACATCGGCACGTTCAGCGACATCTGGCATTGCGCCATGAACATCCGCCCATCCACCTGCAAACAGATGGTCTGGCCCAGTTCAACACGCGATCCGGTTTTGTCGGTACAGTAACAATCACGCACCTTACCGTCCGGGCCGACATAGTCAGCCGCCAAAGGTGTGGCAACAAGGATGAGGGGAAGGATAAATCGTAACATTCCTAGCACCTGCTATTTACGCCCGGTCATCAAGGTTTTGCTTGTTCGGGCAATTATTGGCCGTTATTATAGCACAACCTACCCCTTGACCCAATGGCCGCGATGTCACACACCGCTGGGATGATCCCCGAAGAACGCCTGCATCAAATCACCCAGAGGTTTCAGTTCCTTGAGGCCGCCATGTCCGATGGCGCCAGTGGCGGCGATATTGCGGTGTTGGCCAAGGAATATTCTGACCTGCGCCCGGTGGTGACCCAGATCGAGGAATGGCGCCGCCTGCAGGATGAGCTGGCCGAGGCCGAATCGATGTTGGATGATCCGGACATGAAAGAACTGGCGGAAGAGGAAATTCCCCAGATCAAGGCACAGATTCCCCAGGCTGAAAAAGCGCTGCAGTTGTCGCTGTTTCCAAAAGACGCCGCAGATGTGCGCCCGGCGATGCTGGAAATACGCCCCGGCGCCGGTGGCGACGAGGCGGCGTTGTTTGCCGCCGATTTGCTGCGCATGTATCAGCGATATTCCGAAGCCCGCGGCTGGAAGTTTGAGATTATCGAGGAACAGGTCACCGAGCTGGGCGGTATCAAAGAGGTGACGGCGCATATCAAAGGCGAAAATGTCTTTGCCCGGATGAAATATGAGTCCGGCGTGCACCGGGTGCAACGGGTGCCCACCACCGAAAGCGGCGGGCGCATCCACACCTCGGCGGCCACAGTGGCGGTTCTGCCCGAGGCCGAAGATGTGGATGTTCAGATTAATACCAATGACTTGCGGATCGACACGATGCGCAGTTCCGGCGCTGGCGGGCAGCATGTGAACACCACCGATTCGGCAGTGCGGATCACTCATCTGCCGTCGGGACTGGTTGTCACCAGCTCGGAAAAATCCCAGCACCGCAACCGCGAGATTGCCATTCAGGTGCTGAAAACCCGGCTGTTTGATATGGAACGTCAGCGGGTCGACAGCGAACGCTCGGCTGATCGGGCGGCGCAGGTGGGCAGCGGCGACCGCTCCGAACGGATTCGCACTTATAATTTTCCGCAGGGGCGGATGACCGACCACCGCATCAACCTGACGCTTTACAAGCTGGATCAGGTGTTGGGCGGCGATCTGGACGAGATGATTGACGCCCTGACAGCCGATGGCCAGGCCCGCGCCCTGGCCGCAATGGGTCAGTAGGCTTGGCCCATCTCCCGCCGATGACCGCCGGGCAGGCGATGGCCGCCGCCGCTGGCCGATTGCGCGCCGCCGGGGTCGCCGATCCGGCCCGGGATGCCCGCATGTTGCTGGCCCACGCCGCCCGGATTGAAGCCACGCGCGTTACCCTGATCGCGCCCGAGGATTTGTCGCCAGATATCGCTGAACGCTATGAACAGCTGATCGCGCTGCGGGCGGTGCGGGTGCCGGTATCGCATTTGCTGGGCGAGCGTGAATTTTATGGCCGCCGCTTTAAGATCAGCAGCGAAGTGCTTGATCCAAGGCCAGAAACTGAAACCTTGATCGAATCCGCTTTGGCCGAACCCTTTATCCGGGTTCTGGATCTGGGCACCGGGTCGGGCTGTATTCTGGTGACCCTGCTGGCTGAACAGCCAACCGCCACCGGGCTGGGTACTGACCTCAGCGAATCCGCCTGTTTGCAGGCCAGCGCCAACGCAGTGCTGCACCGGGTGCAGGCGCGCGCCAGTATCATTCAATCTGACTGGTTTGATCAGGTCGACGGGCAATTTGACCTGATCGTATCCAACCCGCCTTATATCGCCCTGGCCGAAATGCCGGGCCTGGAAGAAGAAGTGCGGCGGCATGAACCGGAGATGGCGCTGACCGATGGCGGCGACGGGCTGGGCGCCTATCGGCGCATCGCCGCAGGTGTCCTGGCACATCTGACCCCAGGCGGGCGGCTGATCGTGGAAATTGGCCCGACACAGGCTGCTGCGGTGATGGCGCTGATGGCGCAGGCCGGGCTGACGGGGCTGCGAGTGGCCCATGATCTGGACAGGCGGGCGCGGGTTATTCTGGGGCGGCGCGGCTGAAACCCGACCCAGGCGTTAACTCCTGCGGCTAAAATGCGTCAATTCAACGTAAAAAGCCGCAAAGATTGCCTGCAAGCCCTTGTTTGATCAGTCAGGACGTGTTTACTCGTCCACGTTGCGCAAGCTCAAGCTGAATTAGCTCGCGCGCAACGCTAAGCCCAACAGTCGATGAACCGATAAATGATGAACGCAAGAGGCGTGAAACGGGTCACACGACAGGTAAAACAAGGCTGACGTTTAGTAAAATGAGATCGTCCAAATCACGTTCGCGGTCCAAGACGAACCGCAACCGTCCCACTGGTAACAGTAGTGGTGGTAATGTAGTTAACCGGGTGTTTGACAGTTCCGGTCCCGAAGGCAAGGTGCGCGGTACGCCGCAGCAAATCATTGATAAATATAATCAGTTGGCGCGCGATGCCCAGCTGAGCAATGATCGCGTGGCCGCCGAAAATTTCCAGCAGCACGCGGAACATTACATGCGCATGCTCAGCGAAGCTCAGCGCGAACAAGATACCCGGCGCGAGGAACAAGATACCCGGCGCGAGGAACAAGAACGCCAGAATCGCGAACGTCAGGCTGAACGCGATCGCGATCGCGAACGCACCGATCGGGTCGAGCGTCAGGAAAGCGAACAAACGCCTGCCGCCACGCCCGCACCCGCGCCTGCAGACCCGGCCAACGCGCCGCAACCGGATGTGCTGAACCTTAGTGGCGATGCGACCGAGGCCAGCAATGACGCCGGTCTGGTAGAAACACCGGAAAGCGCGCCGCGTAAACCGCGCCGTGCACGCACCCGCAAACCGGCGGTTAAACCTGTCGCCAAACCGGATGTTCAGCCCGACGCGCCCGCCGCCAGCGATGGTGGCACGCCCGAAGCCGCAGAATAACCAACAGGCCTCAGGGGGCCTGCATCACCCGGGCAAGGGCACAAAACCCTTCCAGCGACACTTGTTCGGCCCGGTCCGTTGGCGTCAATCCGGCGGCAATCAGACGATCGCCAATATCTGGCGCCAGCCCCTTTAGCGCGGATCGCAGCATTTTGCGGCGCTGGTTAAAGGCCATCGCCACCACCCGCGACAAAATGGCCGCATCCGCCGGATAACGCGGCTGGGGCAGGGCGGTCAGATGGACCACCGCGCTGGACACTTTGGGGGCCGGTGAAAACGCCTCGGGCGGCAACGACATCACAATCCGCGCCTCGGCCCGCCATTGCGCCAAAAGCGCCAACCGCCCATAGGCTTTGGAGCCGGGAACCGCCACGATCCGCTCGGCCACCTCGCGCTGAAACATCAAGGTCAGGCTTTGCCAGAACGGTGGCCAGTCGGGCGGCGTCAACCAGCGCACCAACAGCTCGGTGCCAATATTATACGGCAGATTGGCCGCGACCCGAATCGGCGGCGTCAAATGCGCCAGCGGGTCAATCTTTAACGCATCACCATGCATCACCTGCAGCCGCCCCGGATAGGCCGCGGCAATCTGCTGCAGCGCTGGAATACAGCGCGCATCCTTTTCCACCGCTAACACCTTGCGCGCGCCTTCGGCCAATAAACCCCGGGTCAGCCCACCGGGGCCGGGGCCAATCTCTAGCACATCACAGCCGCTCAGATCCCCCGCCTGACGCGCGATCTTGGCGGTCAGGTTCAAATCCAGCAGGAAATTCTGCCCCAACGCCTTGCGCGCCGACAAGTCATGCTCGGCAATCACCGCACGCAGCGGCGGAAGATCATCAATCGCGCTCATGTCTTTTTCTGGCTCCAAATATCCCCGCCGGAGGCTAAAAATCTTTTTCGGCGACCCATCCCATTCCGGGACAGCCTTCTACCGCAAACGCCCGGCCTTCTGCGCCAGCTTCAACGCCTCAATCAGGCTCGTCGGGTTGGCAATCCCCCGGCCGGCAATATCAAACGCCGTACCATGATCTGGCGAGGTGCGCACAAACGGCAGGCCCAGCGTCACATTCACCCCCCGGTCAAAATCCAGCGTCTTGATCGGGATCAGCGCCTGGTCGTGATACATCGCAATCGCCACGTCATAGCGCGCGCGCGCTGCGGCATGAAACAGCGTATCCGCCGGATGCGGGCCGGTTAGCATATAGCTGTCAGACTGCATATCGGCCAGCAACGGCCCGATCCAGTCCAGCTCTTCGCGCCCCATCGCACCGCCTTCGCCCGCATGTGGATTCAGCCCGGCCACGGCAAGGCGCGGACGGGATATGCCATACATATCGCGCAGGCCCTGCGCGGTGATCGCAATCGTGTGGCGCAATAAATCCGGCGTCAAGGCACGCGGCACCTCTGACAGCGCGATATGGATAGTTGTCGGCACCACCCGCAGTTGATCGCTGACCAGCATCATCACCACGCGCTCGACCCCGGCCAGTGCGCCCAGAAACTCAGTATGACCCGGATAGGCAAACCCGGCGCCGTCGATCAGCGCTTTTTTGTGGATCGGCGCCGTGCACAGCGCGACAGCTGCGCCTTGCTGCACCAATGCCACGCCGCGCTTGATCACCTCTATCACCGCCACCGCGTTGGCCGGATCCGGCTGGCCTGGCGTGGACGTGGCGGCAAAGCGATGCGGCAGCACCGGAAACGCCTCGGCGCAAACCGCCATGGCCTGCGCGGGGTCGTCAAGCTGGGCAATTGGGGTGCCAGCGGGCAGGTGGCGCGGGTCACCTATCCAGAAAAACGGGCAATCTGCGCGCAATATCTCCCAAGCTTTGACCGCCAGCTCCGGGCCAATGCCCGCCGGTTCCCCACAGCACAGCGCAACCGGGGCAGTCACCGGGGCAGTCATTGTTCGATGATCAGCGCGTCCGCGCGCATCTGTTCCAGAAAATTCGCGGCAAAAGTGTTCAACCGCTGTTGGGTCAGCGCGTCGGAAATTTCCTGGCGCGCTTCCTCGTCTCCCTGTCCCGCCGTCCGCCCGCACAGCATCAGCAACATCAGACTCTGCCCGTTTGACCGGGTCAGTGCGATTGATGTCTCGCCTTCGTCCAGCTTGGCCAGTTCCAGCGCCACGTCGCGCGGGATTTGACCCGGGGCTTTGCTGACACGTTCCAGCGTGGTTCCCGGCGTTTTTTTGACAATGCCGTAAAGGTCATCACAGGTGTCAATTCGGTCGGCAATGCCCGCCGCTGCTGCCAGTGTCTCGGGCGTCCGGCCTCCGGCCAGAAAAAAGGTCGCATATTCAATGGACGCATAGCGCGGCGCCGCCACACCGGATTCGCGAACCCCCCGCATCTGAAACAAGGCCACCGCCTGCGGCAGAGTGATCGGTGCCGTTATTTCGCCGGGCGCCAGTTCCAGGATCACCGGGCGCAGGCCTGCGGGCAGTTCGGTAATCGACAACCAGTCTAACCGCCCACCATTGACGCGGGTTTCAGCCGCGGAATTTTGCGCCGCTGCCGCCGAAAACGCATCATAGCCTTTGACCTGAGCGATTTCCGCCGCCAAACCTTCGACCTGTTCCTGGGTTTCCAAAGTGATAGGGATAATCAACTCTGACAGCAAAACCTGCACGCCACCACTGCCAGAACGGCCAATGGCCAGGTCAATCTCGGCCTCGGTCGGGCGGGCCTGCGCCAGGAACCGGGCGCTGACATATTCCCGCCAGGAAATGCCGATTTCGACAAAATCGCGCAGGGTCTCGCGCGACACCCCCGCCTGTTCCAGCGCTTTGACAAATTCATCCGGCTTTAATTTTGCGCGCGCGGCAAATTCTTCGATGCCCGCCTCGACATCTTCGGGGGACGTTTCAAATCCGGCCTGTTTGATCGCCTGTTGTTTCAGGCGGTCCTCGATCAGCGCATCATGGGCCAACTTTGCCGGA
The DNA here is from genome assembly GCA_047639325.1 of Paracoccaceae bacterium. Lineage (GTDB taxonomy): Bacteria > Pseudomonadota > Alphaproteobacteria > Rhodobacterales > Rhodobacteraceae > NVQY01. The sequence continues at coordinate 10,984 of JBLINN010000025.1, forward strand.
TCACCGGGCGCGCGCAGGATCGCCATGAACTTGGCGCGCTGGTCCAGTTCAAAATGGGTGATCACATCCTCGTTGACCGTCAACGCAGGGGAGAACAGGCTTTGCGCCTGGGCCAGTTGCGGCTGCATTGCAGCAAGGATGATCAAAGACAGGACCCCGCAAAACCTTAGGGCTGACGCCCTTGTTTTGGGCAGCCGGATTGACCGGTGGGGCAGGGCATTCAGGATTTTCCGCATGTTCGCCTGTATTCTTTTGTTCCGCTCTCAACGGCAAAGCCGTTCAACGCGATGGTAAACCCGAAATCGGTCGAAGGCTCAACACTTGTTGATGAGGTATAGCGCCGGTTAAGCGAAATATCGACTGTGACACACTCGTTCTGGTATACGAGGCCAATGCCGGCACTGGTGGCACGGGATTCGTTGATTTCATAGCGCAGATTGGCGCTGGCGCTCCAGCGGGGGTTGACCTTGTAGGTGCCATCAAACCAGATTTCCGACAACGGGTCGGGGCGGTTTTCGGCAGTATCCGTGCCCAGCCACAGATAGGTGCCGCTGACATTGCTGCGTTGGTTTGCCCAGTCGCCGCGCAGTTCCACCTTGGAAAAGTTCAGTGAATTGTTCAGCAAACTGCGGGCGGTCAGGCCCAGGTTTTGGTTCAACCCTTGGACCAGTTTTAGCTGACCGGCCATCAAAATATCGGACGAGGTGCCTGCCAGGCCGGATGATTTGGTGAAATCCGGGTCGGCGTTTTCACGAAACACTTGCCCGATGGTGGCATTTGCCTGCCAGCCCGTGGGGGCATAGCGCGCCCAGTTCAGCCCATAAACAAAGGTGGCCCCGTCCTCGCGCCGATCATTTGACGGGAACCGCGATAGCGACAACAGATTTCCCTGATCAAATTCGACAAAGCCGCTTTCGTCATTGGGCACCGCGCCACCGTTCACATCGGTCCAGCCAATCTGTGCCACGGGTTCCAGAAAATGCGTCGCGCCGCGGGCCATTGTACGGGTCATCGGTAAGCGCAGTGTCAGCGCGGTGCGCGGCGTGTGCCGGGTGACCGAGGGCGGATAGGCATTGTCGTCGTAGATATCAAACGCATCCGCCGAGGCGCCGATTTGCCAGTCGGCCCGCAGACCACCGGCAAAGGTCCAGCTGCGCCGCCAGTCAATATCGGCAGTGGCGCGCGCGATGTCACGGCCCAGCGGGCTAAGGGACGAAGACCGGTAATGCCCATGCAGGTCCACCCCCATCCGCAGTTCGCCGCCGATCTTTGCTGGGAAAAACCGTTGTTGGAAATGCGCGTCCACAACGCCCGAGGGCACAAAGGATTCGTCTTCGCTGTCGCGCAGAGATTTGTAATGGATCAGACCAAGACGATACAAAGAATCGCGTTTGGCGCGGATCAGGGAGATTTCGCTTTGCAGACGGTCGAGATCGGGCAAGCCATAATCCACCAGATAGGCGTCGTCCGACACGCCTTTAAGGTCAAAATTCAGCTGAAAGTCACGCGGCAGATTGAAAAAACCAGTGCCAAACAGATAGCCGCGCCCTTCGCCCGGGATCAGATCGTCGCGGGTATAAGCACCATCAAATACAATCCCGCCGGTCCGGAACGCCTGACGATAGCGGGCATTCAGGGTCCGGGTTTTGGACGACAGATACGGGGCCAGGGTCAGGTCTTTGTGATCGCCCAGCCGAAAGAAATACGGCACTTTCAACCCAGTCCCCAGTTGCGAGGTGGTGCGCACCGATGGGATTAGAAGCCCGGTGGCCCGCTTTAGCGTCGGGTCGGGCAGGCGCAGCCGCGGAAAATAGAAGATCGGCACATCCAGCACCCGGAAATGCGCGTCCTCGAAATAAAGTAGGCGTTCCTGCTGGTCGTGGATCACCTTGCGCGCCCGGATTTGCCAGAGCGGCGGCCGGCCGTCTTTGCAGACATGGCACGACGTCACAGAGGTTTTATAAAGCTGGGTATAGCGCCCACCAACCCGGGTCATTTGCAGCGCGGCCAGTTGCAATTGCTGGTCCAGCACCATGCGCGCGCCGGTTAGAATACCGTTTTGCAGCCCCTTATCCATTTGCGCGGAATTGGCCAGCACGGTGATGGTGCCGCCCTGATCAATGCGGATGGGGCCGTCGATGGTGAGCTGCCCGCTTTTGCGATCAAAGGTGATGCGGCTGGCGCGCAGGCGGGTGTCGCCCTGAAACGCCTCGACATTGCCTTCGGCAATCAGCGTCCGGTCCGTGGTGATAAACACCCGATCCGCTACCAACAGTGCCGGTGGGGCGGCGGCCGGGCTGTCCTGTTCAGAAGACGCGCCAGAGGACGGGCCCGTCTGGGCCGTGGCCGCGCTGGTCGCGACCATCAGCCAAGACCCAGTAAGTAGGGCCACCAGGGATATAAGCCAAAAAACCCTCATCCGTCCTCAGAATGTAACAACAGCCCCAGGGCCAGAAAGATTGACGCCACCGGGGGCGCCCAAGCGGCCAGCATCGCGGGGATCTGACCATTCTCGCCCAGTATCTGCGCGAAATTGCGCACGAAATACAGCGAAAATCCCAGCAAAACCGCCGCCAGCACCGACACGCCAGTGCCGCCAAATCGCGTATGGCGCATGGTAAAGGCCGCCCCAACCAGAACCATCGACATCAGGAATAATGGCCGCGCCAGTTCCACCTGAAACCAGACCTCGTGCTGTTTGGTGGCGAACCCGGCCTGCGCCAGCTGGCGGATGGTCTTGGGCAGATCATAGACCGAAATGCCCGAAGGCCGCCCCAGACCATCACGAATACGGTCACTGGTCAGGGTGGTTGGGATGCGCATTTCGTCATGCTCGGTGGCGGATGTTTCCGGGTTTACCCCGGCCTTCAGCCGCCAGACCTTGGCGTTTTTCAACACCCAATCCTGTCCGTCCAGCCGGGCACTTTCGGCAACCACCCGGCGCACTGGCCCGCCACCGGGGGCGTAGCTGAGGATGGTCACGCCATAAAGGGTCACGGTATCTGCGCCATAGCCGGTAGCATGGATCACCGACTGCCCGTTGGCGCCGCCCTGACGCAGCCACAGGCCTTCGCCGCTGAGCGACAGCACAGACGGACCACCGGTACGATAGGTATCTGACAGTTGCTGATAGCGGTTCGACGTGGCTGCCACGATCGGGTTCAGCGTGCTAACCGCCAGCCCGCCAATCACCAGCGCCACCGCCATCGGGCCTGCAAGCGCGCGGATGCCCGAGCGACCCGTGGCGCGGGTCACCACCAGTTCGCTGCTGCGCGCCAACCCGACAAACAGCACGATGGTCGACAGGATCATCAACAGCGGCAGGATCTGGCTGGCGGCTTCGGGCATATTCAGCAGGGTCAGGCCGAACAATTGCCCAAAGCTGACATCGATGCCTTCAAACCGTCGCAGCTGTTCGATCAGGTCAATCAGCATGATCAGCGACAGGAACACTGCCCCAATCAGCAGGAAACTTTGGGTAAAGCGGCGGGCAAAATAGAAATCCAGAATCATGGACCCACCCCCGATGACCGCGGGATACGACCGCCCAACACCAACCTCAGCGGGCGCGAGGCGATCTTTAGAAACAAGGTGGCCACGGCCAACCCGACCACTGTCGGCAAATAGATCAGCGGCCACAGATCGGCATTTTTCAGGATCGGCTCTGACACGACGCCGCGCAATACTTCGAGAAAGATCAACAACACAAAGGCCAGCAACGCCTGCCGCCACACGCCAAACCGCGAATATCCGCCCAGCAGAAGCGACGAAAACCCGATCATCGTCACCGCGATACAGACCAGCGCCCGGGCAAACCGTTGATGCAATTCGTCAGCCAGCTGGCCGGGGGTATAGCCTTCGGCCTCGGTGATGGTCGGACTGTCGCTGAACAGTTCCAGCGTTGGGATGGCGCGAATATTGCGGGCGCGCGCGTCGCCCTTTTTGATCAGCGTGCTGATATCATACGAGAAGTCGGCAAAAATTGTGGTGGACAAGGTGCGGTTCTGGGTGTCCATCCGTTGGGCCATGCCATCCACCATGATCAGGTTCGACTGATCGCCATCGCGCACCAGAAAGGCGCGCGCGCCGGTGTAGACGACGCTTTGCTGCGGATCGCGCCGGTCTGACAGAAACACATCGCGCAAGGTGCCGTCGGGGTCGATCTGGCGGATGTAAAAGGTGACACCGGTAGAGGGGTGCAAAAAGCTGCCCTCGGTCAGCAACCGGGCGGTGATATTGTGCGCCACTTCGGCCTCGCGCAGGGCCAGTTGGCTGGTCGAGGCGGGCAGCAGCACATGGGTCAGGATGCTCATCATAAAGGCGGTGATCAACCCAAAGGCCATCGCCGGACGCGCCAGTTGCCACGGGCTGGACCCGGTGGCCTGCATCACTGTCAGCTCGCTTTCGCTGTTCAGCCGGTTGGTGACCCAGACCGAGGCGGCAAACGCCGCCATCGGCAGCACCATGCGGATCAGGTTGGGCAGGGTCAGCGCGGTGAATTCCAAAAACACCATCGCCGACTGTCCATCGCCTATCAGCCGGTCAAACAGCACCACCGCGCGGTTGATCCAGAACACAGCGACCAGAATCAGGGCGAAAAAGCCAAAGAACAGCAGAAATTGCGACAGGACGTATCTGTCGTATCGTGACACTGCGATCCCTCCGGGGCCTGCCATTGTTATTACGCGCGACTTTAGGGCAATTGTTGGCCGGGGAAAACTGCTATCTGGTCAAGGCCCCGCAGCCGCGCTACCTCTATGGCAAACGCCAATCAAGGAGCGCTCCATGAGCTGTCTGACCGCGATCACATTTCAGCCCACCAATATTGACGCCATCGCCGGCGCAATCGGGCATCTTGCCATCATCGTCACGCCGGATGGCAAAATGGATCATGCCGCGCGGCGGGCCAATCGGTTAACCCGCGGTGCCGTTGCGCGCCTGATCGAAAGCAAGTCATTCACCAAAGCCAAACCCGGGCAAGTGATCGCGATCACCTGGCCTGCAGGTATGGCAGCTGACTCGCTGGATGTGGTTGTTCTGGACCGCAAGACAAATGCCACGGACGCCCGTAAGGCCGGCGCGAACCTGGCCAAGGTGAAGGGGGCGAATCCGATGCTGGTGATGACCGGGAACATGCCCCTCGCGGCGGATCTGGCACTGGGCTTGGCGTTGCGCGCCTATACCTTTGACGTGCACAAATCAGCCGAGCCAGAAACCGACCCTGCGGACACTGATGCGGCCACGCCCGGCGACGTCACGATCGCCCATAACCGGGCCGACGACATGAACGCGGCACTGGCCCCCTTGCTGGGCATTGCCGAGGGGGTTCACATGACCCGGGATCTGGTGAACGAGCCCGCCAACATCCTGACCACCAGCGAATTTGCTGACCGTCTGGCGGAAATGACCGCCCTGGGACTGGAGGTCGAGGTGTTGGACGAGGCCGCCCTGACCGACCTGGGCATGCGCGCCTTGCTGTGTGTCGGGCAGGGGTCCGATAGCCCATCCAAGGTTGTGGTGATGCAATGGAAAGGTGGCGAAAAAGACGCCGCGCCGCTGGCGCTGATCGGCAAAGGCGTGGTGTTTGACACCGGCGGAATTTCGCTGAAACCGGCGGCGGGCATGGAAGATATGACCATGGACATGGGCGGCGCGGGCGTGGTGGCGGGCACCATGCGCGCCCTGGCCCTGCGCAAGGCCAAGGCCAATGTTGTCGGGCTGGTTGGGCTGGTGGAAAACATGCCCTCGGGCAATGCCACACGCCCTGGTGATGTTGTGCGCTCGATGAAGGGCGACACGATCGAGGTGGTCAATACCGATGCCGAGGGCCGGTTGGTTCTGTGCGACGTGATGTGGTACGCGCAAGATCGGTTTGCGCCTGCGGGCATGATTGATCTGGCCACCCTGACCGGAGCGATCATCGTCGGGCTGGGCCACGAAAACGCCGGAGTGTTTTCCAATGATGATGCGCTGTGCAACGCTTTTCTGCGGGCCGCCAAGGCCGAAAACGAAGGGGCCTGGCGGATGCCATTGGGTCAGGCCTATGACGATATGTTAAAGTCGCGGATTGCCGACATGAAGAATATCGGCGGTCGCCCCGCCGGGTCCGTCACCGCAGCGCAATTCCTGCAACGGTTTGTCAAAGACGGCATGCCGTGGGTTCATCTGGATATCGCCGGGGTGGCTTCGGTCAAATCCGAAACGTCGCTGGCGCCCAAAGGCGCGACGGGGTGGGGTGTGATGGCACTGAACCGCCTGGTGCAGGACATGTTCGAGGCTAAATAGGTTAAATGGGCGCAGTCTATTTTTATCACCTGACCCGGCAACCGCTGGAACACACCTTGCCGCTGTTACTGGGCAAGGCGCGCGGCGCGGATTGGCGCATTGCGGTGCGCGGACGCGATGCCAGCCGGATGGCGTGGCTGGATGAACGGCTGTGGATGGGTCCGGATGACGGGTTTCTGCCGCATGGGTTGGCCGGCGGGCCGCATGATGCGGACCAGTTAATCCTGCTGACGACGGCACCTGAGGCCGCCAATGCACCCGACTGCCTGATGGCGGTGGACGGGGCAGATGTTAGCGCGCCCGAGGTCGACGCGTTGCAGCGGGTTTGCATCCTGTTTGACGGCAACGACCCGGACGCGTTGCAGGCAGCGCGCGGCCAGTGGAAGGCGCTGACCGATGCCGGATGCGCGGCGCAATACTGGTCGGAAGAGTCCGGGCGTTGGGAGAAAAAGGCCGAGCGGTAGAATTCAAATTAAATTACCAAGAACAACTGCGAATAAAATGGCACAAAGGCGCGTTGAACGAGAGCCATTTACGGGTCGCGTTTTACCGCGTCAGAACCAGCGATCCACCGGTAATCTCTATCTTGCTCCACAACTGCAGATAAGACATGCCCAACAGCGATTGATCCATGTCGCCCTGATTGACCCAGGCCCGGACATTCTTGTCAAAAACCGGCCCCAGATCGACCCGGTCGAGTTTCACCGGGGCGGTGCGCACTTCGCCATTGGCGGTCATCGCGCGGCCCGTATAGGCCAGATCCGCAAGCCTCAGGCCAACACGGCGTGCATCCTCCGGTGTCAGCACAACCTGACTGGCGCCGGTATCCACCATGAATTCCACCGGTTTTTCATTCACCATCAGTGTCAGGTAATAATGCCCGTCCGGCGCGCGCGGTACCTTGACCTGACCGGCGCCGGTGACCACCGCCAGACTGGGGCGGACGGCGCGGCGGATATCATCCCACAGGCCAACGGCGGCAATCACCCCCAGAAAGATCAATCCCCAAGCAGCCGCCATTTGCACCGTTTTTCCAAGGGATTGGCGGTTGTGAATCACAAACCACGTCACCAAAACGCCGCCCAAAATGGCCAGGTAAATCAATCGTGCTGGATCAAAATCAGTCATGTTTCAACGCCATATTGCATCTTCTTCATGTAAGACCTGCCGACGTGATTACGAGCCCGCAAAGCCAAAATCGCGCAACCCGTCCAGAATGAACTGCACCGCCAGCGCAGCCAGCAACATCCCCAGCAGCCGGGTCACCACATTGATCCCGGTCTTGCCCAGCAGCCGTTCCAGCACACCCGATATCAGGAACATCGCCAATACCACGACCAGAACCGCCAGCATCACGCCGATGACCAGCGCCAGCCCGTCGATCCCCGGGCTTTGCCCGCTAAGCAGGATCATCGAGGCGATTGACCCCGGCCCGGCAATCAGCGGGATTGCCAGCGGAAACACCGAGGGGTCAGGGCGGGTCTCTTCGGTCTGATCCTCGCGCCGCTTGGTGCGGCGTTCAAACAGCATGTCCAATGCGGTCAGGAATAACAGCGCGCCGCCCGCCACTCGAAACGCGGCCATCGAGATGCCGACAAAGCCCAGAACAGTCTCGCCAAAGGCGGCAAACAGCGTCAGTAATCCTGCCGCCACCGCGCAGGATCGCAACGCGATGGCGCGGCGCTCGGGCGCGGTCATGCCTTGGGTTAGCGCCACAAATAGTGGCGTCAGGCCGAACGGGTCGATGATCACCAGCAAGGTCACAAAGGCGGATATGACAAAGGTCGGGTCCATCAGGTGACCTCGGCGGTTTCCAGTTTTTCCAGCGCCGCCATCCAAAGGGCTTCGGCGCGGTCCAACGCGTTCATCACCTCGGCGTATTTACGCTGCCAAACCTCGGCTTCGCCCTTTTTAGGGTCTTCATACAGCGCCGGATCGGCCAGTTTCGAGGCCAGCTTGTCGCGCATCTGATTCAATTTTTGCACCCGCTCTTCGCCTTTGCGTGCCTCGGACCGCAGGGCCAGAACCGCGTCACGCGACGGTCTTTTGGGTTTGGCGGCAGCTTGCGTGGTTTTGGGCGCGGGTTTGTCGCGGCTTAGCAGCAGGCTGCGATAGGATAGCAAATCGCCTTCATAGGGTTTGACCGTGCCGTCACTGACCAGCCACAGCCGGTCTGCCACCAACGACAAAAGGTGCATGTCATGGCTGACCAAAATGACCGCGCCGGAATAGGCGGTCAGCGCTTCGACCAACGCTTCGCGGCTTTCGATATCAAGGTGGTTGGTCGGTTCATCCAAGATCAACAGATGTGGTGCGGGCAGGGTGGCCAGCAGCAACGACAAGCGCGCCTTTTGCCCGCCTGACAGCCGACCGACAGCGGTATCGGCCTGATCCGGGCCCAACCCGAACCCGGCAAGCCGGGCGCGCAGTTTCGACTGGCCTTCGCCAGGACGTTCGCGCAGCAGGTGTTGCAGCGGCGTTTCGTCGACGTGCAGCTCTTCGACCTGATGCTGGGCGAAAAACCCGATACGCAACTTGTTAGAGCGGATCATCTTGCCGGATAACGGCGGCAACCGGTCCGACAACAGCTTGGCCAAGGTCGATTTACCCTGGCCATTTTTGCCCAACAGGGCAATCCGGTCATCTTGATCAATCCGCAGGTTCAGATTGCGCAACACAACCGTGTCGCCATAGCCAACCGTGACGCCTTCGGTGGCGATGATCGGCGGCGACAGTTCTTCGGGTTCAGGAAAGCTGAACACCGTGCGTGCGGCATCTTCGGGCGCGCGGATTGTCTCCATCTTTTCCAGCATCTTGACCCGGCTTTGCGCCTGTTTGGCCTTGCTGGCCTTGGCTTTGAACCGATCCACAAAGGCCTGCAGATGCGCACGTCGTGCACCTTGCTTTTTGGCTGCCGACGCTTGAACCGCGCGGGCAGCGGCGCGTTGACGGGAAAACTGATCGTAATTGCCGGAATAATAGGTCAGGCTGCGGTTTTCCAAATGCAGAATGCCGCCGACGGCGCGGTTCAACAGTTCTCGGTCGTGGCTGATGATGATCACCGTATGGGGATAGCGCGTCAGGTAGTTTTCCAGCCACAGCGCGCCTTCAAGGTCGAGATAGTTGGTTGGTTCGTCCAACAGCAGATAATCGGGCTGGGAAAACAGCACAGCCGCCAGAGCCACACGCATCCGCCAACCGCCGGAAAAGCCGCTGCAGGGCATCAACTGTTCGGCCGCATCAAACCCCAAACCGCGCAGAATGGACGAGGCGCGGCCTTCGGCGGACCAGGCGTCGATATCGGCCAGACGGGTCTGGACTTCGGCAATGCGTGTCGGATCGGTGGCGGTTTCCGCCTCGGCCAGCAGTTCGGCGCGTTCGGTGTCGGCGGCCAACACGGTGTCCAGCAACGATACCTCGTTACCCGGCACTTCTTGTGCGACACCGCCGATGCGGGCGCGGGCGGGCAGGGTGATGCTGCCGCCTTCCAGGTGCAACTCTCCCCGGATCAACCGGAACAAAGTGGTTTTACCGGCGCCGTTGCGCCCGATCAGGCCAACTTTGTGGCCGGTGGGAATGGTCGCGCTGGCGGCCTCGAAAAGAGGGCGGCCTTCGACCGAATATGTGAGTTCTGTGATGCGTAACATGCGCGCGGTGTGGCGCAGGGATGCGCGGCTGTCAATCGGGCTGGAACAACTCTCTTTCCAAGGCCGCCAAGCCATGTTAGGCGCCGCGCGATATGCACGGCGTGGGCATTTGACCCGCCGCCAGATTTAGGAGATCGCCCGATGGCACTGGAACGCACCTTTTCGATCATCAAACCCGATGCAACCCGCCGCAACCTGACCGGCAAAATCAACGCCAAGTTCGAAGACGCCGGTCTGCGGATTGTCGCCCAAAAGCGCATTCACATGACCAAGGCACAGGCCGGAGTGTTTTACGGCGTGCATTCGGAACGCCCATTTTACGGCGAATTGTGTGACTTCATGTCGTCCGAGCCAGTTGTTGTGCAGGTTCTGGAAGGTGAAAACGCCATTTCGAAGAACCGCGAAATCATGGGCGCCACCAACCCCGCAGACGCCGCACCCGGTACCATACGCGCCGATTTTGCCGAAAGCGTTGGCGAAAACTCGGTCCACGGATCGGACGCGCCGGAAACTGCGGCTGTTGAAATCGCCTACTTCTTTTCGGGCCTTGAGCTGGTCGGGTAACCGGAATTTTTTAAAAATTCCGAGCAAATTTCTTCCTTAAGAAATTTATCTCGTCCGGTCTATCACACCAATCGCATCAAGGGCCGCCTCAAAGTCAGAGCGGCCCTTGTCATATGACCGGGCCTTCAGCGCGTCAAACCGCAGCCGCAGGTCTGCTTTTTCGGGGCCTTTGCAATCGTTCCACGGGCGGCCCTGCAAGGCCATGACCAGAACGTAGTAGCCGATGAAATGCGGCTTCATTCCGGTTTCCAACATCCGCCCATAAGCCGCATCCGCACCAAGTGCGCGCAACGCCGCGGCGG
>JBLINN010000026.1:0-20783 GCA_047639325.1 Paracoccaceae bacterium
CAGGTGTTGTCCGATCAGGTGGGTCGGATGCCCGAAGCGCGGATGTTGCTGATGGCGGGATTGCTGCTGGCCGACAAGACGGCGGCGGTCGAGGACCGGCTCAAAGAGGTTGAGGCGACGCTGGCGGAACGCGAGGCGGCGCTGGCCAAGTTGCAGGACGCCCCGGCGCCGGTGCCGGACAAGATCGAGGTGCCAGTGGTGCCAGCGTCCGTCACGGACACGCTGGCCGAATTGGCAGCACGGGCCGAAGCGCTGGCCGCTGAGATCGAGGAAAAAGTGACCGGGTAGACCGGATCAGCCCCTGACCGGATGCCGGATGGCATCACCGGTCAGGGTTTTCGGCAGGTGTAGACAAAACGCCGATACGGACAAATCAATGTCCACACAGGGTTTTAGCCGTTGGCTTCGCGGATTTTCTCGGCGGCATCTTTGTCATAGGTAACGCCTGAGGTTTCGAACAACGTATCCAGCTCGCCCGACAGGGTCATTTCGGTGATGATGTCACATCCGCCGACAAATTCACCTTTGACATAAAGCTGCGGTACAGTTGGCCAGTCCGAGAATTCCTTGATCCCCTGACGGACCGCTTCGTCGGCCAGCACGTTCACATCGGCAAATTCAACGCCCATGTAGTTCAGCACGCCGGCCACCTTGGACGAAAATCCGCATTGCGGCATTTCCTTGGTGCCTTTCATGTACAACACCACGTCATTGGCGCTGATGGTGTCTTTGATCTGGGTGGCTGCATCGGTCATTTTACGTTTCCTTTGGTCTTTTGTTCAGCTTGCTGCTGGGCATCCCAGCGGTCTTGGCTTCGCTTGTCCCAACTATAAAGCGCCGGTCCGTTGTGGTCCATTGCGCGGTCAAACAGTTTCAGGTCCGTGGCTTCTTGGCCCAATTGCCCCCGGCTGGTGCGCTTTTGCGGCTGCGACCCCGCAAGCGGGTGATAGGTATTACGTTTCAGATAGGCCGCGACCGCCATGCTGACAAGGGCCAGGATAAATATCGCACCGATGATCCATAGCACCGTCATTTAGCGGGGCCGTTGGGTTTGGTGCGGGTCTGCACTGATTACTCTGGCACTTTGGTGGTCAGGGCCAGCGCGTGCAAGGCGCCATTCGCCCCGTCCATCTTGCCCTTAAGCGAGGCATAGACGGCGCGTTGCTGTTGCACCCGGTTCATGCCGCGAAAGCTTTCGTCGATCACCATGGCCGACATATGCACGCCATCGTCGCCTTGGACCGTGATTTCGGCATTGGGAAAGCTGGTGCGGATTAGGTCTTCGATTTCGTGGGCGTGCATGGCCATAGGGGCGGTCTCCTGAAGGTCGTTGGTTCAGATGTAGGGCGAAGAGGTCGTTCGTGCAAGTCAGGCGACGACGGCGGCAAAGCTGGTGCGATACACGGCCGACAGGTCCGCCAGCGGCGCGTCAGAGCTGCCGATGCGGATATTGTCCCCGCCAAAGCGGCCCACCGACGCGATGGGCACACCGGCCTGTGCGGCACGGATCATCAGCGCCTCGGCTTGATCAAAGTTGCAGGCCACCAAGTAACGCGCCTGATCTTCGCCAAACAGCATTTCGGTGGGGGCGTCATCCAGATGCATGCCGACTCCGGCGGCTTCGGCCAGTTCAAACGCGGCCAGTATCAACCCGCCATCCGACAGGTCTGTGCAGGCTTTGATCAGATCGCGGTTGGCGCGGATGAATTCACCGTTGCGCTTTTCGGCGTCTAAATCAACGGTTGGCGCGTCGCCTTCTTCGCGGTTGAACACCTCGGCCAGCAGGGCGGATTGGCCCAGATGGCCAAGTGTTTCGCCAATCACCAAAGCGACGTGACCATCGCGCACTTCAGCGCCGATGATGTCATCGGTATGGGCCAACAGGCCCACGGCGCCGATTGTCGGCGTTGGCAGGATGCCGGTGCCATCGGTTTCGTTATACAGTGACACATTGCCCGACACGATCGGCATATCCAGCGCAATACAGGCAGCACTGATGCCTTTGATTGCGCCGACAAACTGGCCCATGATCTCTGGCTTTTCGGGATTGCCAAAGTTCATGTTGTCGGTGCTGGCCAGGGGTGTCGCGCCAACAGCTGTCAGGTTGCGATAGGCCTCGGCCACCGCCTGTGCGCCGCCCTGATAGGGGTTGGCGCGCACATAGCGGGGGGTGACGTCAGAGGTGAACGCCAGCGCTTTGTCGGTGCCATGTACCCGGACGATGCCCGCACCAATCCCGGGATTGCGGACGGTATCGGCCATCACCATGGAGTCATATTGTTCATAGACCCATTGTTTGGCGGCATAGTTCGGGCAGGACAGCAAAGCGCGCAGCCCATCCACCGGGTCGATTTGTGGCACATCGGCCAGCGGTTCGGCAGCCGGGGTTTCCACCCAAGGGCGGTCATATTCCGGCGCAGTGCCGGACAGGGCCTTTAGCGGCAGATCGGCCTTTACTTCGCCGTTCAGCATCACCAGAAACCGGTCTTCGGGCAGGGTTTCGCCAACGATGGCAAAATCCAGGTCCCATTTGTCAAATACCGCCTTGGCCTCGGCCTCAAGTTCCGGGCGCAGCACCATCAGCATACGTTCCTGGGATTCCGACAGCATCATTTCATAAGCGGTCATGTTCTGTTCGCGCACGGGCACGCATTCCAGATCCAGCCGCACGCCCAGATTGCCCTTGTCGCCCATTTCCACAGCCGAACAGGTCAGGCCAGCTGCGCCCATATCCTGGATCGAGATCACAGCGCCGGTTGCCATCAGCTCTAGCGTGGCCTCCATCAGGCGCTTTTCGGTGAACGGATCACCGACCTGCACTGTGGGGCGCTTTTCTTCGATTGTGTCGTCAAATTCTGCCGACGCCATGGTGGCGCCGCCGACGCCGTCGCGGCCCGTTTTGGCACCAAGGTATACGACGGGCATGCCGACGCCGGACGCGGCGGAATAGAAAATCTTATCCGTATCTGCGAGGCCGGCGGCAAAGGCATTCACCAGGCAATTGCCGTTATAGGCAGGGTGAAACCGGACTTCGCCGCCAACGGTGGGCACGCCAAAGCAATTGCCATAGCCGCCGACACCTGCGACCACGCCATTGACCAGCTGTCGGGTTTTGGGATGTGCAGGCTCGCCAAACGACAGCGAGTTCATCGCCGCGATGGGACGCGCGCCCATGGTGAACACGTCACGCAGGATGCCGCCAACGCCGGTGGCAGCGCCTTGGTAGGGCTCGATATAAGACGGGTGGTTGTGGCTTTCCATTTTGAACACCACGCATTGGCCATCGCCGATATCGACTATACCAGCGTTCTCGCCGGGGCCGCAGATTACTTGCGGGCCGGTGGTGGGCAGGGTGCGGAGCCATTTCTTGGATGACTTGTACGAACAATGCTCGTTCCACATGGCGGAAAAGATGCCAAGCTCGGTAAAGGATGGTTCGCGGTTCAGCAACCGGATGATTTCGGCGTATTCGTCCGGTTTCAACCCGTGTGTGGCGATCAGGTCTTCGGAAATGGCAGGTTCTTGCATATCGGCCCCCTTTGACAGGGGTCTTGTAAATCGCTGCGCAGGCAAGGGGAAGCCCATAAGGCCAGCTATCGGGGACGTTGATTGACATAGATGGGGTGGGCAGGGCCAATAGGTGCAGAGTTTCAGCAACAGGGGCAGGGTATGGGCGAAGAAGGGCGACGGCTGGACCCGGCGGATTGGGATGGGTTTCGTGCGGAAACCGCGCGGCTGTTATCGGATTGTCTGGATCGTCTTGAGGGCGCGCGGGATTTGCCTTGGGTCGCACCGCCTGCGGGGATGCGTCAGACCATTGGGCTGGGCGGGGCGGTTGAAGGCCTGCCGATGCCAGAGGTGTTTGACCGGATGCGGCACGAGATCATGCCCTATGCGACCGGCAACACCCATCCGGGGTTCTTTGGCTGGGTGCATGGCACCGGCGCGCCCATCGGGGTGGCGGCCGAGATGGTGGCGGCGACGATGAACGCCAATTGCGGCGGGCGCGATCATGGCGCGATGCAGGTTGAGGCGGCGGTGATTGACTGGGTGACTGGTCTGGCGGGGATGTCGGATGACGCCTTTGGGTTGCTGACCAGTGGTACGTCGCAGGCGACGCTGTTGGCGCTGGCGGCGGCGCGGGTGCGGCTGTTTGGCGTGGATGTGCGCAAGAGTGGTATTCGCGGGTTGCCCGAGGTGGCGGTGTATGCCGCGACGGGCGCGCATGCCTGCGTTGGTCGCGCGCTAGAGGTTCTGGGCCATGGGCGCGACGCGTTGCGGCTGGTGCCGGTCAGGGGCGCGGCGGGGATGGATATGGACGCGCTGGCGCAGATGGTGGCGCGCGATGTTGCGGCGGGTGTGCGGCCGCTGGCGGTGGTGGCGACCGCCGGGTCGGTGAATACCGGGGTGTTTGACCCGATTGACCGGATTGCTGACTATTGCGCGGCGCAGGGGATTTGGCTGCATGTGGATGCGGCCTTTGGGTTCTGGACTTTGTTGGCGGATGATCCGTGGTGTGATCTGGTGCGCGGGATCGGGCGGGCGCAGTCGATTGCGCTGGATTTCCACAAATGGATGTCGGTGCCCTATGAATGCGGCGCTTGTCTGATCAGTGATCGCGCGCTGCACCGGGCGACGTTTGCCGATCGCCCGGATTATCTGGCGTCGGGCAGTGAGGGGCTGGCGGGGGGCACGCCGTGGTTCACCGATTACGGGATCGAGCTGTCACGCGGGTTTCGCGCGCTTAAGGTTTGGGCGACGGTAATGGCAATTGGCACAAGGGCGCTGGGGGCGGCGGTGAGTGATAATTGTCGGCAGGCGCGGTTGATGAGGGATCTGGTGGCGGAGTCGCCGGTTTTGACGCTGGCGCATCCGGTGGTGTCGAACCTGTGTTGCTTTTATCCAAATCAGGGAGACCCGGAGCAGATAGCCGCCCAGTTACAACGGGACGGCGATTCCGTGTTTTCCACCACGCGGATTGACGGGCGCAGTTGCCTGCGCGCCGCGATTGTCAACCACCGCACAACGTCTGACGACATCCGCAATGCCATCGCAGCGGTCGAGGCGCACCTAAAATAGGGCGTTGGTCTGTCCTAGAAATCGCCCTGCGACGCACGTGCAAGGATATCCTGCATGATGGATTTGACCTCTAGCGCCTCGGCCAGCAATTCGGGCGGCAGGGGTTTGCCACCGTGGATCATCATGTCCATATCAAGGGTGTAGATCCAAAGCTGCCCCTCGGCATCCTCGACCAAGGACACCCGGCAGGGCAGGTAGGCGGCATAGGCCAGATCATGTTCGATCATCTTGGCCGCCGTCAGCGGGTTGCAGTAAAGATAGATGTTCAGCTTGCGCCACGGCGTGCCGTTCATCGCTGACACCTGATCGCCCAGCGGCAATTCGCCGACACCGCGAATATTGCGGTCGATGGCGACGGCCTTGATCGATTCGTCGACCTCTTCAAAGGTCAATCCTTCGGCTACCTTGGCGCTCCAGACGGTGGCGGCGGCGGCGTTGCCAGTGTCGACCAGACGGTCGGCCATGCCTTTGTAGGTGGCAAAGGCCTGATCATCAAAACCATCAAAGGCGGTTTTGTATTTATATAGCTCTGGC
This sequence comes from Paracoccaceae bacterium, assembly GCA_047639325.1. Taxonomy (GTDB): domain Bacteria; phylum Pseudomonadota; class Alphaproteobacteria; order Rhodobacterales; family Rhodobacteraceae; genus NVQY01. The sequence goes on from JBLINN010000026.1 coordinate 5,614, forward strand.
CCTTTCCAGACAGCCAAAGCCACGGCCAGCACCCCGATGAGGGCAAAAACCCCTGTGATAAATCGCATGTGTCATCCTCCCTGCATGTTCATACATACATATTACGATACATGAATGTTGGCTTCAGGCAAACATCCGGGTCAAATAGTTTGGAAAGCGGGCAGGGTGGTGCGGGGCAGGGTGGTGCGGGGCAGGGTGGGAAAGAACCGGGATCAAAACCGCTGGCCGACGTAGACATAAAGCAGGTTATCCCCCAGATCGTTGCGGCTGACATCGACCGAGAAATCCAGCGGAAACTTTTTCGACACACGATACCGTGCCCCAACACCCGCCGCGCTGTGGGTGCCGCCAAGTTTTAGGTCGCTGAAGCTTGAGCCGACCTGACCGACACCGGCAAATCCGACCATGCCCAGACGCTTGGTCAGCTGGTGGCGGTATTCCATCTGTAGCGACACCAATCGCAGGCCGATGAGCTGGGTCGCGGAAAAGCCTCGGAAAGAATCCGTGGTGCCCAAACCGCACAAATCAAAAAACGGTGTTCCCTGCGAGGCGCCACAGACAGAGGCATTGCCCACCAGAACCCCGGATTGACCCAATTTGTAGTAATGCGCATAGCTAAGATAGGCCTTGTCGTAATCGTCGATCAATCCGGTCAATGCCGCGTTGTGGAAGGCCTCGACATGCAGCAAGCCGCCGCGTGTGGCATAGATCGTGTCATCGCGCCGGTCCCAGTCAGAGATAAAGCCGATGCTGGCGACTTCGACGCTGAGGAATTTGTCAAACGGCGGCGGGATCGGCGGCAGGCCGGGTGCGTTGGGGACAAGTGTGGTGTCGAGGTATCGCAATGCCGCGCCAAAGGACAGCTGGGGTGTGACCCCATACGCCAGGCTCATCCGGGCATAAATGCCATTCTGGCTGATCGGCAGGATCGCGTTGCCAGGCAGGTACAGATCATAGACAACATCGGCTTGCGCAAACATCGATTTGAACAGCCAGCGGTTGTTGTTGAAAGCCAGGTTCGCCGATAGCATGATGCCCTGGCTGCCATTGTCAGAGCGCAAGCCCCCCACACCGATCGACGACGGTTTTGAGCCGGGATCGATGGTAAACAGATATCCCGCCCCCAGCATCAGGCCGGACCCGATGGTTGGGTTGGAAAACGGGATCGGGGCGACGATGAACGACCCATTGCGGAACCCGTATTCCGCCTTGCTTTCCAGATCTGGGATGGTGTCCAGGTGTTTGTCGATAACACCCTGATTGTCGGCCAGCGCCGGGGTCGTGGTAAGGACCAGACCCAAGCCAAGCGCAAACAATGCCCGCGTCGCGCGGCGCAGTGTTTGGGTTATCCGCGTATACCTGTCAGAGAAGTTGGGCATGTCGTTGCTATTTGCCATTTGATCCGAAAACGTGATCGCGCGCCGCCGCCCCAAACCAACAGGCGGCGACGCAATCTGTTGCTATTTCTTTTCCTGTTCCAGTTTTTCCTGTTCCAATTGCCGTCTGGCCACATCGGCAGCGGCAGCGGTGGCAGCGATCTGAGACTTGTTTTCTTCGGTTAGGTCTTCGATACGCTCAAGCCCGGGAATGGCCACACGGACCTCGCGGCGGGCGAATTCGATGCCATTGGCGGCGAATTCGGTTCTGACGCGGTTGTAGATTTCCTTGCGGATGGTGAACTGGGTGCCCGGCTTGGCCATGAACTTGCCGCGCATCACGATGCCAACATCGTCAAATTGCAGCACGCCCTGGCTTTTGAACGGTTCCAGGAAATCATTTTCATAGAGAGGGTCGGCTGACATCTCGGCGCCGATCTTTTTGAAGATCTTCTTGACCTTGTTGGGGTCAGTATCAAACGGCACAGTGAACATCAGCTTCATGATCACCCAGTCACGGCTAAAGTTGGTCAGCTTGGGGATTTCGCCATAGGGGATGGTGTGGACCAGCCCGCGATGGTGGCGCAGCTGCATCGAGCGGATCGAGATCTTTTCGACCGTGCCCATCGTGCCGCCAATATCGACATATTCGCCAACCCGGAACGCATCATCGACCAGAAAAAAGATGCCGGACACAATGTCAGTGACCAGTTTCTGGGCACCAAAACCGATGGCCAGACCAAGGATACCAGCACCAGCCAAAAGCGGGGTTGTGTCGATGCCAAGGCTGCTAAGGGCAACCAGGCCAAAGATCACCGCGATGGCGGCCTGCGCTGTCATCCGGATTAGCGGCAGCACGGTTGTCAGACGCGAGCCACCGGCCCCGCCGCCTTCGCTTGCCTCTTCGTCGGCAGGGCCACCTGCGGTTTGCTCTTTGGCCAGTTGCCGGTTGATCCACAGCGACACCATTTCAAAGATCACATAGCCGACGGCGGACACCATCAGGAATTCGATCAGGTTGGCCGCAAATTGATCGCCCACCCCGGCAGCTGCCAGGTTCAACAGGTCAATGTTCCAGGTCTGGGCAACCATCAGCAGCACAAAAGCCCCAACAATGACACGGCCAATGCGGATATAACTGCGTTTTGTGGACTTATACGCGCCCTCGGCAACCGGGCCGCCCCCGATCATCGGCGGGGCCAGGTGACGTACCAGACCGCGGATAAGGGTGTCGAGTGCAGGCATGGTCAGCAGCCAGAACATCGTTGTGTAATGTGGTCCGGTCAGCAGCAGTGCAATGTGGCCAAAGCCCACCAGGATCTGAACCGTTGCCCATAGCACGACCAGCACAACCAGCGTGTAATAGGGATAGGCGCGCGCCACCGTTTCATCAAAGTCGGTGCGGTCAGGGTCTGTACCCCGCATGATCTGGACCAGCCCTTCGCGGGCCTTCCAGGCGATCACGCCAAGATAGACATAGACAGAGCAATCCAGCCAAAAGCCAACCCGGCTGTCGGTCAGCGGCACGCCAGAGGCAATGATGAACAGAAGGAGGAATTTGGTGAATCCGGTCAAAAGGATCAAGCCAACCAGATTGCGATAGAGGAACCCGGCGGTTTCGTCGTCGGCATTCACCAGACGCAAGTCAGCCCGCTGGGGGGCCAGAACGAACCGCGCCAAGGCGGCGCCCAAGCGGGGGAACCAGATCAGGTAGGTCACAAACGGCCCGACAATTTTCAATTGATCAGGGGTCAGCAGGGCAAGTCCGACGGTACGCACGACAATATAGAAACCGATCAGCCCCGCAACTTCGCGCAGCAGTCGGTGGAACAGGTAGCTAAGTGATGTCCAAAGGGTTGAATCGTCCTGTGGCACTTCGGTGCGCTGCCAGCGGCGCGTGACCCAGTTGACCAGGAATTCGGCGGCCAGACCGGCGGCCAGCGCCAGCGCGGTAAAGCCAAACAGCGTCAGCAAGCCGCTGCCGCCGTAATGCACGGCGAAATTCGATATTGCTTCAAGCTGTTTTGGAACGATGGCCGGTATTTTGCGCACGGCCCCCAGGACGGGCGTGTAAAACGCCACCCAGGTGTTTTCCAGTTTGGTAATAAGCGAGACGTTTTCCTGAGGGGCGGCCTCGGCAGCGGCCAGGGCGTCCAGCCGGTCCAACAGCAGGCTGCGCACCTGATCGTCTGACATATGCGCGACCAGTTCGCGAACGGCCTCGGGGGTCAGCGGGTCGGGCAGGACGATTTCGGCAGGGGCGGCTGGTGCTGACCCTCCCAAAGAGATTTGCGCTTGGGCGGGACTGACCATAAGGCCGAGAACAACTGAGAATAAGAGGAACGATACAAGGTTGCGAAACACGGTTATGGCCCTTTGATCTTGGTGATTTTTTTTAGAATTACGCAGTTTAAGTCACAATTGCACGCCTTATTCTGGGTTTATTGCGACTTGTGCCCCGCGAGTGCCCTGCGTGCGACTGTCATCAGCGGACCGATCAGGATTGTGTGGATTTAAAAAGGCACCCTTGGGTGCGGGGCCGTGGGGGTGTTAGCCGGGCACGGCAAAGCTGAGGGCGGCCCACAGGGTCTGCCAAACCGCTTTGCCATCTTTGGATGGTTCGCGCAGCACCACCGCGTCCAGCAGATAGGTATGGCCGGGGCTGATCGGGATCACCGCGCGCCCTTGGGCATCGGTGTGATACAGGGTGATCGCCACCATGCTTTGCGGGCTGCGGTCAAACACCTCGATCTGGGCATTGGCGCGGGGGGCACCTTGATACAATAGCTGCACGTCAAAGCCATCGGCGGCGGCACCCGTGTAGGGGTTGGTGAGCGCGACAAATTCGGTCTCCATCCCGGTGACAACGTCCGCGCCGTGGCTGTCGCCAACCCCAACCAGCGCCTTGGCGTAGCGGGTGTAGGTTTCGGTAAAGCCCGCGTCGGGCAATCCACGGGCGTCATGGCGGGCGCGGATGTCGGCAAAGGATTTATGGTCGGCGAAGGCCTGGAATTTCTCCCACTTCGCATAAGTTAGGTCAGACGGGGTGGTTTGATGCACGATCACCAATAGGCCATCATCGGGAGCTGTGGATTGCAAGGCCGGAACGTCGCCCATGCGGCCCTGAACCGGGGTTATGTGGCCTGCCTGGATCAGGTCGAACCGGGCGGTGTCGCGCGAGAAATAGCCCAGGCTGATCCCGGAAAACTTTTGCCCGTTGCGCAGGTTGGCCACCAGGGGCGCGCCGCCTTGGACTTGATATTCCTTTGGTTCGATCCAAAACTCGTGGGCAAACCCCGCCGAAGCGGTTACCAGAAACACGATGGTCAGGAATAAACGGGACAACATGCGCAGAGCCTTTGATTTAGTCCTGTCCAAGCTGCGCCTGTGGGTGGTGTTGTCAAGTGTGGTTGTGCTGAGTTTGGCACCCGTTGCAGTGCGCGCCCACGAAGTTTCGCCAACAATTGCCGATTTGACGGTCGAGGGCGGTATTCTGGTGCTGGACCTGCGCCTGAACGTCGAGGCGTTTTTGGCCGGGATTGATCTGGACGGGATGAGCGACACCAATGCGTCCGACCAATCGGCGCAATATGATGCGTTGCGCGCGTTGGGTCCGCAGGATCTGGACCCAAAGGTGCGCGCCTTTGCCCAAGACTGGGCGGCGCAGGTGCGGATTATGGCGGGGCAGGGCGCGGATGCGCTGGTGCCGCTGAATGTGGCGGTGATCGACATTCCACCAGTGGGCGACCCAGAGCTGCCGCGTGCGTCGCATCTGATTTTAAAGGGGCCGGTTTCGGCGGGCGCGCGCAGCCTGACACTGGGTTGGCCCGACGGGGCCGGTGATCTGGTGTTGCGCCAACAAGGCGTGCCGGACCCGTTTACCGGCTATATTGCAGGCGGCGATACCAGCCCGTCGATTGCGCTGGCCGGGGGCGCGGCGCAAAGCGCGATGCAGGTGTTTGCCGGTTATATCCCGGTGGGGTTTGATCACATACTGCCCAAGGGTCTGGATCATATCCTGTTTGTGCTGGGGTTGTTTTTCCTCAGCGCCCGGCTGCGCCCGTTGTTGTGGCAGATCAGCGCCTTTACGGTGGCGCACACTGTCACGCTGGCCCTTGGGGTGACGGGTACGGTGCAGGTTGATCCCACGATCATCGAGCCGCTGATTGCCGGAACAATTGTGTTTGTCGCGGTCGAGAACGTGTTTACCCGCCGCCTCAGCCGATGGCGGGTGCTGCTGGTGTTTGGCTTTGGCCTGCTGCACGGGCTGGGGTTTGCATCGGTGTTGGGGGATTTTGGCCTGCCGGAGCAACAATTTTTCGCCGCGTTGATTGGGTTTAATGTGGGGGTAGAGCTGGGGCAGATCACGGTGATTATGGCGGCTTTTCTGGCCGTGGGGGTCTGGTTTCGCAACAAGTGGTGGTATCGTGGCCGGATTGCGATTCCGGCCTCGGTGGTGATTGCGCTGATCGGCGGCTATTGGTTTGTGGAGCGGGCTTTCTTGTGACGCGGGTTTGGAAAGTGGGTGATTTCCGGAAGACGGATTTTCAGGCGGTCGCGTGGTCTTTGTGCGCCTGCGGACTGCTGCTGGGTCTGCTGGCCGGGTGCGCCCAGGACCAGCGTGAAGCCGTTTATGAAAAACGGGTTGGGGCGACGGGCAGAATTCGTGAGATTGATCACGAGGCGCGCCGGATGGTTGTTCAGATCGGGTTTCAGCGGCTGACATTGGTTGTGTCCGACGAGATCAGAAGTTTTGATCAGCGCCATGTGGGCGAGCGGTTGCATGTGGATTATCTGGCGGCTGTGGTGGTGGCGCTGGCTTCAGAAGACGGCCAGCAGGATGTGGATGTGTCGCGGTTTCACCTGTCGGCAGCGCGCAATGGGCGACCCGGTGTTGCCCGGGTGCGTCAGCGGCAGTTTTCAGCCAAATTTATTGATTATGACCATCGCTCGGGTCTGACGACCTTTCAGCTTGATGATGGGTCTTATGTTGTGTTGCTGATCCCGACGCGGATGCAGCCTTTTGTCCGCTCACTCGCGCCGGGGGTGCGCGTGCGGGCCAGTGTGGAAAAGGCGATTGCCGTATCTGTCGACCCTGTGCAGTGACCCCCGGTGCGCGGTTCAGCCCATGGCCGCAACCAAAGCGGACAGGGCGGTCCGGGGATCGGGGGCGGTCCAGATTTCGTCACCGATGCCGAAGAAATCGGTGTAGGGCGTCAGGGTGGTGATAGAGGCGGTATCCAGCGCGCCTTCGGCGACAACCGGGACTTCGATCATTTCCGACCACCACTGGAACAGGTCGATATCGGCATAGGCACCATCGTTGAGGTCTGAGGCCACAACCGGACCAAAACAGACGTAATCTGCGCCAGCCTCGGCCGCGCTGATGCCATCATGACGCACAGCGCCGCAATAGCTGCCGACAATTGCGTCCGGCCCCAGAGTTTTGCGCGCGGCCCGGACCGAGCGGGCGGCATCGCTGAGATGGACGCCGTCCAGCCCCAGACGTTCGGCCAGCAATACGTGATCGGCGATCACCAGCGCGACATCGCGGGCATGGGAGACTTCGCGCAATGCATCGGCGGCGCGGGCGATGTTGTCTTCGTCATGGCTGGCCATCGCCAGGCGGATGCAGGCAATGTCAGTACTGTCCAGCACTTGTGCCAGTGTTTCCGAAAACTGGCTGAGTTCGAAGCTGGGGGGGGTGATCAGGTAGATTTGTGGCTGTTCGGGGGTGGCCTCGGGGGTGTCCATCGCGGGGATCCTTCGTGAATTTTGCCGTATTCTGCTGTATTTCGCCGTGGTGTAGCGGATTGAGCGGGGGAAGAAAACTTTTATGCCTCCCCTTTTGGTCCCATTTGGTCCCTTTCGGCGGCAAAGCCGCCTTTCGGGCGGTGGGCGGGGATATTTAGGGTCAGAAAAAGAGCCATGGGTTGCCCCTGTTCGGTTGGCGGACTAGAGCGGGGCGGATTTATCGGAGGATGTGATGCACAAGAAGCCCGCTGACAGACCCCAGCCAGCTTTTGTATTGGTGCGCCCGCAGATGGGCGAGAATATCGGTGCGGCGGCGCGGGCGATGTGGAATTTCGGTTTGGACCGGATGCGCATCGTGGCGCCACGTGATGGCTGGCCCAACCCCAAGGCCAATGCGATGGCCAGCGGCGCGGGGCGGTTGCTGGACGAGGCCGGGGTGTTTGGCGATGTGGCCGGGGCGGTGGGCGATTGTTCCTATGTGTTTGCGACCACGGCGCGGGCGCGCGATTTGACCAAGCCGGTGTTCAGCCCCGAGCACGCCATGCACGAAGCGGCCCAGCGGATCGCGGCGGGCGAGAAGGTGGCGGTGTTGTTTGGGCCAGAGCGCGCCGGGCTGGAGAATGACGATATTTCGCGTGCGAATGCGATTATTTCCGTGCCGGTGAACCCGGAGTTTGCCAGTTTGAACCTAGGCCAATGTGTGTTGCTAAGCGCCTATGAGTGGCGGCGTCAGGCGGGCGACATTGTGCATGCGACCTCGGGTTTGGTTAATTCCGACTGGGCCAGTGGCATCGAGGTGGAAAAGCTGGCGGAACATTATGAGCAGCGGCTGGAGACGGCGGGGTTTTTCTATCCTGTCGATAAGGGCGACAGTATGAAGTTGAACCTGCGCAACATGTGGAGTCGGATGCCGATGACACGCGCCGATATTCAGATGTTGCACGGGGTGCTGCGGCAGATGGTGCGTTGGAAAGAACGTGGCTAGGGGCTAGGGTTCGGCAAAAGAATGAGGGTGGCATGAGCGGTAAGCGCAGTATTTTCGAAGAGGTTTCGGGCGATAGCCGGGACGCGGCGGTGCAACCCGGTTTGATTGATCGCGGACGCGGCGGGGCGCGGCGCGGCATTCGCATCTGGCTGATGATGTTGTTCACGCTGGTGGTGGCGATGATTGTGGTCGGCGGGTTGACCCGTTTGCGCGATGCTGGCCTGTCGATCACCGAGTGGAAGCCCCTTACCGGCGCATTGCCACCGATGAGCGAGGCGGCTTGGGTCGCCGAGTTTGAGCGTTATCAACAGATTGACCAGTGGCGCATTCAGAACCAGTGGATGCAACTGGCGGATTTCAAAGAGATTTACTGGTGGGAATGGGGCCATCGCCAATTGGGGCGGCTGATCGGGCTGGTCTGGGCGATTGGGTTTTTTGGCTTTCTGGCGGCGCGGCGGATTCCGGTAGGCTGGACCGGGCGCTTGTTGTTGCTGGGGATCTTGGGCGGGGCGCAGGGCGCGATTGGCTGGTGGATGGTGGCATCCGGCGTGACGCAGGGCGAGGGCATGGTGTCGGTCGCCAGTTATCGGTTGGCGGTGCATCTGGGGCTGGCCTTTGTCATTCTGGGGTTCATTGCTTGGGATATGTTGCTGCTGGGCAGGGAAGAGCGTGATCTGATGCAGGCACGGCGGGCCAAAGATGCGCGCTTGTTCGGGATATCCACTGGGCTGCTGCATTTTGCCTTTCTGCAAATCCTGATCGGCGCGCTGGTGGCCGGGATTGATGCCGGGCGCGGCTTTACCGACTGGCCGTTGATGGGCGGGCAGGTGTTACCGCCCGATGCGATGGTTCTAGAGCCGCTGTGGCGTAATTTTTTTGAAAGCCCGGGGTTGGTGCAGTTCATTCACCGCTGTGTTGGCTATCTGCTGTTTGCTTATGGGTTTGTTGTTTGGCTGCGGGGGCGCAAATCGGCCCACGGGACCACACGGCTTGCCTTTGGTGCGATGTTTGCCGCGCTTGTTCTGCAGGTCGCGCTGGGCATTATTACGGTGCTGTATGCCGCCCCCTGGCAGGTGGCGATTGTGCATCAATTGATGGCCGTTGCCTTATGGGTGCTGATCCTGCGGGCACGGTTCCACAGTGCCTATCCTATTGCTACATCCCTGAGAGGAAAGACCGCATGACTGCCTATGATGATCTGATGGCGTTCCAGCGCGATACCGAAGCGCTGGGGCAGATTGCTGGCCGGTTGGGCTGGGATCAGGAAACCATGATGCCACGCGGCGCAGCGGTGCAGCGCGGCGAGGAGATGGCGGCGATTGAGGCCGTTCTGCACGCGCGCCGGTCGGCGCCGCAGGTGGGCGAGTGGCTGGCGCGCGCTGAGGCGCCGGATGAGGCGGGGGCGGCGCAGTTACGTGAGATTCGGCGCGGGTATGAGCGGGCCAATAAGGTGCCTGCCGATCTGGCCAAGACGCTGGCGCAGGTGACATCGCAGGCGCAAGGCACATGGGCGCAAGCGCGGGCCGACGAAGACGTGCCGGCCTTTTTGCCGGTGTTGGAAGAGGTTGTGGCGCTAAAGCGGGAAGAGGGTGCGGCGCTGGCGGCAGGTGGGTCGCTGTATGACGCGATGCTGGAGGATTACGAGCACGGCACCACCAGTGCCGGGATCGCGACGATTTTTGATGCGATGCGTCCGCGACTGGTGGCGTTGCGCGCGGCAGTATTGGAAAAGCCAATGCCCGGCGGTGTTGAAGGCGCGTTCAAAGAGGGCGCGCAGATGAAGTTGGCGCGCAAGCTGGCGCGCACTTTCGGCTATGACATGAGCCGGGGCAGGGTGGACAAGGCGGTGCATCCGTTCAGTTCCGGTAGTGGGGCGGATGTGCGCATTACCACCCGCACCAGTGAGACCGATCCGTTCAACTGTTTCTATTCCACCATCCACGAGGTCGGGCATGGGGCGTATGAGCAGGGGATTGATGCCGCTTATGCGCTGACGCCATTGGGGCGCGGTGTGTCGATGGGGGTGCATGAAAGCCAAAGCCGGATTTACGAAAACCAGCTGGGGCGGGGTCGGGCCTTTACCGGTTGGCTTTATGGGCAGATGCGTGAGGTGTTTGGCGATTTCGGCGTGGCGGATGCGGCGGCGTTTTACGCAGCGGTGAACCGGGTGCAGAACGGCTTTATCCGCACCGAGGCGGATGAGGTTCAGTATAACCTGCACATCATGCTGCGGTTCGATCTGGAGCGCGCGTTGATGGCCGGGGACTTGCTGGTGGGCGATTTGGAAGCCGCCTGGAATGACCGGTTTGCGGCGGATTTTGGCTATGCGGTCGACAAGCCGTCGAATGGTTGTTTGCAGGATGTGCATTGGTCGGTGGGGCTGTTCGGCTATTTCCCGACTTATGCGCTGGGCAATGTTTATGCGGGTTGCCTGTATCAGGCGTTGCAGGTGGCGGTGCCGGGGTTGGACGATCAACTGGCGGTGGGCGATACATCCGTGGCAACCGGGTGGTTGCGCGAGAACCTGCAGCAATTTGGCGGGCTGCGGTTGCCGCGCGAGACCATCACGCATGCCAGCGGGATGGAACCGTCAGAGGGGCCGTTGCTGGACTATCTTGAGGCGAAATTTGGCGATCTGTACGGGCTTTGACGGGGGTGCCCCGCAGCTCAGCAAGCCATTTCAGGCTTTCTTCGCGGCGGGGCCAGACCTTGCAGGTCTGAATTGCGTTCTGCTTTTAGCGTTCTGTCCCGCCGTGGCGGTGGATAAATTCGACCAGGGCGGCGGTTGAGCCATCCTTGCCTGCGGTTGATTGCGTGCCGTCAACAATTGGCCCCAGTGAGGTGGCTAGTTCCTTGCCCAATTCCACCCCCCATTGGTCGAACGAGTTGATGCCCAGGATCACCCCTTCGACAAACACCCGGTGTTCATAGAGCGCGATGATCTGGCCCAGCACAAACGGCGTTAGTTGCGGATAGGCCAGGGTCAGCGATGGGCGATTGCCCAGAAATTCGCGGTGGCGCGCCTGTTTGTCCAGCTTGGCCCCGGTCAGGCCGCTTGCCGCCATTGTTGCGCGGGCTTCGTCCAGCGACCGGCCTTGCATCAGCGCCAAAGATTGCGCCAGGCAATTGGCGACCAGCAGGCGGTGGTGATGCGCCAGATCGGGGTCGTGGCCCTGGGCGGCGATCAGGAATTCGCAGGGGACCACATCGGTGCCCTGGTGGATCAGCTGGTAGAACGCGTGCTGGCCGTTGGTGCCGGGTTGGCCCCAGACCACGGGACCTGTGGCATAGTTCAACCGGTGGCCATCCATCGCCACGGATTTGCCGTTTGATTCCATTTCCAGCTGTTGCATATAGGCTGGCAGGTGCGCCAGGTGTTGGTCGTAGGGCAGCACGGCGCGGGTGGGATAGCCGCAGATTTGGTGGTGCCAGATGCTGGTGAGGGCCAGCAGGGCAGGCAGGTTTTGATCCCACGGCGCGGCGCGAAAATGCACATCCATTGCCTGGGCACCGCGCAGAAAGGCGTCAAATGCCTGCGGGCCGATGGCGATCATCAGCGACAGGCCGATCGGCCCCCAGACGGAATAGCGCCCGCCGACCCAGTCTTCGAACCCGAACACCTGTTCGGCGGGAATGCCGAAGGCGGCGGTTTTGTCGGTTGCTGTCGACAGGGCCGCAAATTGCCGGGTGGCATCACCGCCGCCGCTGGTCAGCCAAGAAAGGGCGGTGCGGGCGTTGGTCATGGTCTCGATTGTGGTGAAGGTTTTTGAGGCGACGATGATCAGCGTGGTTTTCGGATCAAGAGTGCGCAGCGCGTCGGCGATATCGGCACCATCCACGTTCGACACAAAATGGCAGCGCGGGCCATCGTGATAGGGTGTCAGCGCTTGCACAGCCATGGCCGGGCCAAGGTCTGACCCGCCGATGCCGATATTGACCACGTCGGTAAAAGCGCCACCGCTGCCGGTCAGGCCGCCATTCCGCACAGCGGCTGAAAACTGCCGCATCCGCGCCAGCGTGTCCAGCACCCCGGGCATCACATCCACCCCGTCCAGCAGGACCGGCCCACCATCCAGATTGCGCAGGGCGGTATGCAGAACGGCGCGGTCTTCGGTTTTGTTGATCCGCGCGCCGGTGAACATCGCCTCGCGTCGATCAGCCACGCCATTGGTGTCGCACAGGGCGATCAGCGCAGCGCGGATGTCGGCATCAATGTTGGTCTTGGAATAATCCAGCCGCATATCGCCAGTATCGGCGCTGAAACTATCGGCGCGGGCAGGGTCGGCGGCAAACAGATCGCTGATCCGGCGGGTATGCACCTGCGCTTGCAGCATTTTTACCGCATCAAACTTGGTGTCGCCCATCATGCGGACCAATGCACGGTTGTCCCGGACAGGACCGCCTGCACGGGTGCCTCTTCGGGGGGCAAAGACAGAGCGCGTTCCAGCGCGGCGCGTTTGTCAGCGCCGGTGATCACCAGATGTTTGCTGATCGCGCCGTCCAGAACCCGGGCGCTGAGGCTGACCCTTGGGTCTGGCACAGATTCGGGGCGCAGAACCGACAGGATCGACGCCTGTGGGTCCAGCGCCTGGGCCAGCCCCTGCGCACCGGGGAACAGCGACGCGGTGTGCATATCCGCGCCCATGCCCAGCAACAGCACGGAAATTGGCAGCTCTGGGGCCAGCAGCGCCTCGATCTCGGGCAGGACGTCTTCGGGGGTGTCGGCAGGGGCGTAAAGCGGCAGAAAGGTGGCGTTGGCGGCGCGGGCTGTCAGCAGGCGTTCGGTGATCATCCGCGCGTTGGACCGCGTATGATCCTGCGGCACCCAGCGTTCATCGGTGGGAAAGATATGCACCCGTTCCCAGTCCAGATCGGCGGCACAAAGCGCGTCAAAGATTGGCCCCGGTGTGCTGCCACCGGGCACGGCAAAGGACGCTGTATCCTGACGCTGAAGATGGGTGTTCAACTCCCCGGCCAGGGTATTGGCCAGATCAATGGCCAGCATTTCGAAATCTGGATAGTCGATGATATTCATGGGCTTATCCCCCGCCATTCACGTTTGTCGCGCGCCATCAGCTGGTCGGCATCGCCGGGTCCGGCGCTGCCGCTGTCATAAGGTTTGGGCACTTCGCCGCGCGCTTGCCATCCGGCAATAATCGGGTCGGTCCAGGCCCAGGCCGCCTCGACCTCGTCACCGCGCATGAACAGCGTCTGGTTTCCACGGATCACGTCCATGATCAGCCGTTCATAGGCGTCGGGCGGGTCTTCGCCATCCGGGCCTAACGCTTCGGCAAAGCTCATGTCAAGGGGCACATCCATCAGCCGCATGCCGCCCTGGCCGGGTTCCTTGATGGTCACCTTCAGGGTGATGCCCTCGTTGGGTTGCAGGCGGATTGACAACAGGTTGGCGTGGCGCCCGGCCTCTTCGCCAAAGATCGAATGGGGTGCGTCCTTGAACATAACGTTGATCACCGAGGACCGCGCCTTTAGCCTTTTACCCGTGCGCAGATAGAACGGGGTGCCCGCCCAACGCCAGTTGCTGACATGGGTTTTTAGCGCGATATAACTTTCGGTGCGGCTGCGGCTGTCACCCACTGCCTCGCGATAGGACGGATGGGCGAATTCATCGCCTTCCTGCGCCAGATACTGACCGCGCACGATATGGTGCGGTTCCACGGAATCCAGCGCGCGGATCACTTTCAGTTTTTCGTCGCGCACCGAATCCGGGTCAAATTTTGCCGGGGGTTCCATGGCGATCAGGCACAGAAGCTGCATCATGTGGTTCTGCATCATGTCGCGCATCGCACCCGCACGATCATAGTATTCGCCGCGCCCGCCGACGCCGACGGTTTCGGCCACGGTGATCTGGATGTGATCGACATATTGGCTGTTCCACAGCGGTTCGAACAGCATATTGCCAAACCGCACCGCCATCAGGTTCTGCACGGTTTCCTTGCCCAGATAATGATCGATCCGGTAGATCTGGCCTTCGTCGAAATGCGCCGCAAGCGTCTTGTTCAGCGCCTTGGCACTGTCCAGATCGTGGCCAAACGGCTTTTCGACCACAATTCGCGATTGCGCGCTGGCCATACCATAGGAATGGATGCGTTCGGCCAGATCACCAAACAGCCGCGGCCCGACCGAGAAATAAAACGCCCGCACCCGGTCTTGGGTGATCCGTGCAGCCAGTTTATCCCAACCGCGATCGCCCGAGGCATCGATGGTCACATAATCCAGACAGGCCAGGAACCCGCCCAGCGTGCCATCCTCGCAGGCGCGGCCACCGGAAAATTCGCGGATCGCCTGCGCCACAAACTCGCGATAGCTGTCGGTGCTGTATTCGGCCCGGGCCGCCCCGATGATCCGGGCGCTGTCCGGCAGTTGTCCCGAACAGAACCGCCGGAATAGCGCGGGCAAAATCTTGCGCCGGGCCAGATCGCCTGTGCCGCCAAAGATCACCAGATCAAACGGGTCGACTGGGATGACACGAGATACCATGTTCTGTCCTTAACTACCGGATGACCGGACTGTCCTTAATTACCGGATGACCGGACTGGCCTTAATTACCGGATGACCGGACTGGCCTTGTAAAACCGCGACGCGCAGTGACTGTTAGCGCAACCATGCCTGTATGGTAAAGCCACATCACAACTCTGTCAGCCATCCTAACCTATCTTTAACTTTTCCCATCACTTGGGCTAGATCAACCTCACACTTATCATCGGGATCGCTAAATGAAAGATGTTGCCCTGTCCGCTGCTAATATCGGCAAGTTTCAAGACAGCTTTGTAACGGCGGACGGTCAGCCGCGCGCCTCGGTCCCGCTTAGCCATCCTGAAACCTTGTGGTTTAATACCGGCACGCTGTGTAACATTACCTGCACCAATTGCTATATCAACAGCAGCCCGACCAATGACGCGCTGGTCTATCTGACCACGGACGAGGTGGTTGGATATCTGGATCAGATCACGGCGCGTGGCTGGCCGGTGCAGGAAATCGGTTTTACCGGGGGCGAGCCGTTTATGAACCCGGATATGATCGCCATGGCCCGCGCC
>JBLINN010000027.1:0-20701 GCA_047639325.1 Paracoccaceae bacterium
GCTGACTTATCTGGAACCGCTTGAACAAAGCCGCCCGGATTTATTCTCGTGAGGTTTTCGGAAACCTACCAGAAGATGCCAAAAGCATGGTCATTTTCCCGTTGCGAAGCCGAAACTTAGGCCCCGGCCGTGCATTCCGCCGCCTTTTGGACCTAAATTACCCAGCTATCTGGCCCTATAGAATTCCGCGATTCTGGCGTTTCTGATAGGTAGACCGACTCTGCTCAGGCGCTGCCTGGTCCGGGTCATCTACCCATTTATAATCTGGTAAGGACATGTGATGGACGGCACATTCAATGAAAACGACATCTCTGGTGTGGTCGAGGCCGACAAGGCCCATGTCTGGCATCACCTGATCCAGCACAAACAGTTCGAAACCAACGATCCGCGCATCATCCTTGAAGGCAAGGGCATGCGCGTCTGGGACCAGAACGGCAAGGAATACCTGGATGCAGTGTCAGGCGGCGTCTGGACGGTAAACGTAGGCTATGGCCGCGAAAGCATCGCCAAGGCGGTTTATGACCAACTGATGAAGCTGTGCTATTTCGCCCAATCCGCCGGGTCGATCCCCGGGTCGCGTTTTGCCGAGAAACTGATCGCCAAAATGCCGGGGATGAGCCGGGTTTACTATACAAACTCGGGGTCCGAGGCGAACGAGAAAGTATTCAAGATGATCCGCCAGATCGCGTACAAGCGCAATGGCGGCAAGAAACACAAAATCCTGTATCGCGACCGTGATTATCACGGCGGCACGCTGGCCACCATGTCGGCGGGCGGTCAGGATGAACGGGTGATGCAGTACGGGCCATTGGCGCCGGGATTTGTGCGGGTGCCGCATTGCATGGAATACCGTGCCCATGAACAGGGCTGGGACCATCTGAGCAGCGAAGAATACGGCCAACGGGCGGCGGATGCCATCGAAGAGGTGATTCTGGCCGAGGGTGCGGATACTGTGGGCGGGCTGTGCCTGGAACCGGTCACCGCGGGTGGCGGCGTCATCACGCCTCCGCCAGGGTATTGGGAGCGGGTGCAGGAGATTTGCACCAAATATGACATCCTGCTGCATATCGACGAAGTTGTCTGTGGCATCGGCCGCACCGGCACCTGGTTTGGCTATCAGAACTACGGCGTAAAGCCGGATTTTGTGACCATGGCCAAGGGCGTGGCGTCAGGTTATGCGGCGATTGCTTGCGTTGTGAGCACCGAAGAAGTGTTCAACATGTTCAAAGACGACGCCAGCGATCCGATGAATTATTTCCGCGACATCTCGACCTTTGGCGGCTGTACGGCGGGGCCTGCAGCGGCGCTGGAGAATATGCGGATCATCGAGGATGAAAACCTGCTGGGCAATTGCAATGACATGGGCGCGCGGATGATGGGCAACCTGCAAGGGCTGATGGAAAAGCACAAAGTTGTCGGCGACGTGCGCGGCAAGGGGCTGTTTCTGGGGGCCGAACTGGTATCCGACCGGGGCACCAAAGAACCGGTGACCGAGGCGCAGATGGCGCAAGTGTCTGCCGATTGCGGCGCGCAGGGCGTGATCATCGGCATGTCAAACCGGTCCATCCCCGGGCGCAACAATGTGTTGTGCTTCTCACCGGCGCTGATCGCCACGGCGGATGACATCGACCAGATCACCGATGCCGTCGACGGCGCATTGGGCCGGGTGTTCGGGTAATCTGCACCGCTTCCACTGCTGGAAACGGCAATAACTAACCCACAAGGGCCGGATCTGTTCCGGCCCTTGTTGTGTCCAACGCCCTGTCAGACTATTCCGTGGCCCGAACAGTCTATTAAAGAACGCACAACCATGTTGGACATTCTCGCAAAACTAGTGGGGCCGCACCGGGCAGTGTCACTGTATGTTTTTATGCAGAGGCGGGGCCCAGTGATCGGGCTGGTGATCGCCTTTGTTATCGTACTTGGGTTGATCCTAAGTCGCAGCGACCCCGAAAAACTGGAGCACGTTGCCTACCATATTCTCGACGTAAAAGGCGTTGAGGTGATCAACAACAACAAGAGTATTGGTGTCAATGTCAGCGTTCAGCTGCCCGACGGAACGCTTTTGAAACTGACCGACACAGAAGGGGCCATATCCGGAGAGATCGTTGACTCTGCCTGTGTCCAACAACGCCGCAACACCGATAACGGGTCAGACATATATCGGCTGCGCCGGGCCTACCGTTGCGCGCCGGACGCCTGATTTACATCCAAACCTGAAACAGCATCCCTGCCAGAATTGCACCGCTGACCCCCAGCCCCAGATACACCGCAAACACCTGCGGTTTGACCAGTGACCACACCGCCGCCATCGCCGGAACCGAACTGACCGCACCGGCGATCATGAACGACATCGCGGCCCCCGCGCTCATCCCCTGATCCATCAGCCCGGCCAGCAAGGGCGGGGCGACATAGCTGTTGAGATAGGCCGGCATCCCGACCAGCGCGGCAATGGCAATCGGCCCCACGCCTTCGCCCCCCACCAGACCGGCAATCATGTCCGCAGGCACGTAATGCACCAGCAACGCCTCGAGCACATAGGCCAGCGCCAACCATTTCAGCAAGAACAGCGCATTGGTGAAAAACTCGGCCCGGAAATGCGCCCGCCGTGGCGCTTCGGTCCAGAATTTCCAATGCGGCTTGCCGTCCAACTTTGGGCCACAGCCACAGCCGCAGCCGCTGGCATTGGACTTGCGCAACGGGTTGGCAAACGCCCCGCCGCGCATCAGCCCGCGCACCGCAAAGCCGCCAAACAGCCCCAGCGCCACAGCCGCAACCGCCTTGCCAATCGCAAACGGCCAGCCCAGCGCCGCCGCCGTGATCAGCAATGTGGGCGGGTCGATCAGTGGTGACGACAGCCAGAACGCCATCACCGCCGACAACGGCGCGCCCAGCGCCAGCAATCCGGCAACAAACGGGATCACTTCGCAGGAGCAAAACGGTGCCAACCCGCCAAACAACGCGGCCATCAGGATCATCCGGGTCTCGCGCCCCTCAAAGGCGCGCGCCACCATTACCTCGGCCCCGGTCGCCTTGAGATAGGCCAGCAGCAGCACCGCAAACAGGATATATTGCGAGGTATGCGCCAGCGCGCGCGCAGCAAAGTCTATCGTTGCCAGCAGGTTACCGGGATCCAGCATCGCCACCGCCAGCAGGATTGCCACGATCACAGCCCACGGGGTTTTCAGCATCCCGACGCCTGCGCGCAGCCCGTTGCCGGGGGTTTGGGTGGTATCAGCCATCGTTGGCCACCTTTCTGTCTGCGTCCGCGCAGCATTCGCTAAGGATAAATTGCGCCAGTTCTTCCAACGCGCCAAACCGCGCCCGGTTGATCACCGCGCGCCCGGATTTTTCCTGCTCGACCAGCCCGCCAGCCGCCAGAAACCGCAGGTGATGCGCCAAGGTCGAGGGCGGGATGCCGGTACGGTCCTGAACCTCGCCCACGGTCAGGCCCGCGTCTCCGGCACGGATCAGTGTCTTGAGAACCTTCAGCCGCGATTCTGATCCCATCGCGGCAAACCCCTGGGCTGCTGTTTCCCACATACGACTCATCTTTCATTAAACTAGTAATATAGTTATACAGCGGCAGCCGATCTGGTCAACCCTGAAATCGGCCCGCCGCTCAGGGGGTTTGGACGAAACCCGCGACCCGTGCACTGTGGCCCGGTTCACCTGCCTTACAGGACCGAAACCCCGATGCCCGCCACAATCCACGCCTGGCCTGCAGCAACCGGCTGTATCGTCGTCAGGGGGCACTGAACCGCACGCCTGACCATGTGTTGAACCGGTTGAAAACTAACGCCGACGAGGCGCGGCGGGATCAGGTTTTTGACGTGCATGACGGGGACTATGACTATATTCCAATTGATGCCCCACGGTTTCTGACCCTGCTAATCCACCTTGATCAACTCTTGGCTGGGGACGCCGATTATGATGCGGACGGACAGCAGTATCGCCCGGTGACGTTTCCGGAGGTCGGCTGTGGCCCCGGCAGCAACCTGTTGCTGGCGCGGCATTCAAATCTGGTGCCGTTCAGCGCCCTGACCGGGTTTGACATCAACCCGGCACAGGTGGCCCTGGGCCAACAGGCGTTTGGCCTTGACCAGGACTTGCATGTCGCGGACGTCATGAATTACGACTACAGCGCCTTTGACGTGGTGTTTTGTTTGCGCCCGTTTTCCGACGACAAAATGCAGCGCGCCAGAGGCGCATATCGCCCGGTCCATCCGACCTAGCGCCTATCTGCTGGCGCCGATGTCTTGTGATCTCAGCCTGTATCCCGATCTGGTGCCCAGCGGGCTGTCACCGGATATCTGGAAAAAGACTGGCCGTTAAACCGCCCCAGGAAACCGTAAGTCCAGATTGCACCCCGGTTAAGTCCACCCTATTCTGCCGCCATGGCGATCTCTGTCGAAACCTTTTTCCTGAACGCTGACGCCCAGGGCACCCTGCAGGCGCAGGTGCAGCAGATGATTGCCGAAGGCATCCTGTCGGGGCGGTTTCACATCCTCGAAAAGCTGCCCAGTTCACGTAAACTGGCGGCGCATTTGGGCATCAGTCGGATCACCGTGACGCTGGCCTATACCGAATTGCTGGCCAATGACTACCTTACCTCGCGCGGGCGGTCTGGCTATTACGTGTCGGAAAATGCCCCGGTGCCGCCCAGCTACAACCCGGCCCCCAAGACTGCCGATACCGTCGACTGGTCGCGCGCCATCGGCCACACCTTTACCGGTGGTGACACCCCGACCAAGCCCGGCAACTGGCGCGATTATCGCTATCCGTTCATCTACGGGCAGGCCGACCCAACCTTGTTTGACCACGCCAATTGGCGGCTATGCGCCCTGCGCGCGCTGGGGCAAAAAGACTTTGCCGCGCTGACCAGCGACTATTACGATCAGGACGACCCGCTGCTGATCGAATTCATCGCCCGCCACACCCTGCCCCGGCGCGGTATTACTGCGCGGCCCGAAGAAATCCTGATCACAATGGGCGCTCAGAACGCCCTGTGGTTGGCGGCCCAAGTGCTGCTGACACCGCGGCGCAAGGCGGCCATCGAAGACCCCTGTTATTACGCGCTGCGCGACCTGCTGACCCACACCCGCTGTCAAATTGCGCCATTGCGGGTGGATGCCGACGGCCTGCCCCCGGCAGCGATTCCGCCCGATACGGACGTGATATTCACCACCCCAAGCCACCAAAGCCCGACCACCGCCACCATGCCGCTGACCCGTCGACGCGAGCTGTTGGACAGGGCGCGCGAACTGGATGCGCTGATTGTCGAGGATGACTATGAATTCGAAATGTCCTTCCTCGCCTCGCCCTCGCCGGCGCTGAAATCGCTGGATCGCGACGGGCGGGTTGTTTACGTGGGCAGCTTTTCCAAATCGCTGTTTCCAGGGCTGCGGCTGGGTTATGTGGTCGGGTCCGAGCCGTTCATCCGTCAGGCCCGCGCCCTGCGCGCCAGCGTGCTGCGCCATCCGCCCGGCCATATCCAGCGCACCGCCGCCTATTTCCTGTCACTGGGCCATTACGACGCGCAGATCCGCCGGATGGCCACCACGCTGCATGGCCGCCGCCGTGCCTTGGAACAGGCGGTGGTGGATCATGGCCTGACCATCGCCGGGCGCGGGGTGTATGGCGGGTCGTCCCTGTGGATGTGCGCGCCTGTGGGCATGGATACCGCTGACCTGACCGATACCTTGCGCCCTGAAAGCGTGCTGATTGAGCCAGGGGCGGCATTTTTCGCCGGGCCGGATCGGCCCCGGCATTTCTATCGACTGGGCTATTCGTCAATCCCGACTGCCCGGATCGAACCGGGGGTTCAGCGCGTCGCACAGGCGATCCGCGCAGCGTTTTCTGGACCTAAGCCGTAGAGCATACTGGCCCTAACTGCCCCTCCGACAACCCCGTAAAAATGCGTCCAAGCAAATCGGCAAACCCGCCGGTTTTTTGTGTTTCCCCGGGGAGAATGTCGATGAAAATGACCACCGAAGAGGCTTTTGTAAAAACGCTGCAAATGCACGGTATCGAACATGCTTTTGGCATCATCGGATCGGCCTTTATGCCGATTTCCGACTATTTCCCGAAGGCAGGCATCACCTTTTGGGACACGGCGCATGAAACCTCGGGCGGGATGATGGCCGATGGGTTTACCCGCGCCTCTGGCAAAATGTCGATGATGATCGCCCAGAACGGCCCCGGCATCACCAACTTTGTCACGCCGGTGAAAACCGCCTATTGGAACCACACGCCGCTGCTGCTGGTCACGCCGCAAGCCGCCAACAAGACCATGGGTCAGGGCGGGTTTCAGGAAGTCGAACAGATGAAATTGTTCGAAGATATGGTGTGTTACCAGGAAGAAGTGCGCGACCCTTCCCGCATGGCCGAGGTGCTGAACCGGGTGATCCTGAACGCCAAACGCGCCAGCGCCCCGGCGCAGATCAACGTGCCGCGTGATTTCTGGACGCTGGTGATTGACATCGACCTGCCCGCGATTGTCGAATTCGAACGCCCCGGTGGCGGCGAAACATCGCTGCAAGACGCGGCCGATCTGCTGTCAGGCGCGAAATTTCCGGTTATCCTGAACGGCGCAGGCGTGGTTCTGGGCGGCGCGATTGGCGACAGCCAACAGCTGGCGGAACGCCTGTCCGCCCCGGTTTGCGTCGGCTATCAGCACAATGATGCCTTCCCTGGGTCGCACCCGCTGTTTGCCGGGCCGCTGGGCTATAACGGGTCAAAGGCAGCGATGGAGCTGATCTCGAAAGCCGATGTGGTTCTGGCGCTGGGATCGCGGCTGAACCCGTTTTCGACCCTGCCCGGATATGGCATTGATTACTGGCCGACAGAGGCAAAAATCATCCAGGTGGACCTGAACCCCGACCGCATCGGCCTGACCAAGAAGGTCAGCGTTGGTATCGTTGGCGACGCGGGCAAAGTGGCCCGGTCGATCCTGGCCAACCTGTCTGATGACGCAGGCGATGCCGGGCGCGATGATCGTCTGGCGCTGATTGCCCAGACCAAATCCACCTGGGCGCAACAGCTTAGCTCGATGGACCACGAAGACGACGACGTCGGCACGACCTGGAACCAGCGCGCCCGCGATGCCAAGCCTGACTGGCTGAGCCCGCGCAAAGCCTGGCGGGCCATTCAGTCGGCGCTGCCGAAGAACGCGATCATCAGCTCGGATATCGGCAACAACTGCGCCATCGGCAACGCCTATCCGTCCTTCGATGAGGGCCGCAAATATCTGGCACCAGGCCTGTTCGGCCCCTGCGGTTATGGCTTGCCTTCGGTTGTCGGCGCGAAAATCGGCTGCCCGGATGTGCCGGTGGTTGGCTTCTCCGGCGACGGGGCGTTTGGCATTTCCGTGGGCGAATTGACGGCCATTGGGCGGGACGAATGGCCCGCGATCACTCAGGTGGTGTTTCGGAATTACCAGTGGGGCGCGGAAAAGCGCAACACGACGCTGTGGTATAACGACAACTTTGTCGGCACCGAACTGGGCGATGGTGTGTCCTATGCCGGGATCGCCAATGCCTGTGGTCTGAAAGGCGTGGTGGCCCGGTCGATGGACGAGTTGACAGCAGCGCTGAACCAGGCGGTCATCGACCAGATGGAAAACGGGGTTACCACGCTGATCGAGGCGATGATCAATCAGGAACTGGGCGAGCCATTCCGCCGCGATGCGATGAAAACCCCGGTAGAGGTGGCCGGTATCGACCCGGCGGACATGAAGCCGCAAACTGTGTAGCACCGCAGAGGTCGTAACCGGAAAATTCCAAATTTTCCGACCCGTTTTCTTTGAAAGAAAACGACTATCCCAGCGCCACACTCACCACCGTGGCCGCCACAATGTCATCCACCGTCGCCCCCCGGCTAAGATCGCAAACGGGGCGGCGGAACCCTTGCAGGATCGGCCCCAGCGCCTGCGCGCCGGCCAGTTCCTGACACAGCTTATACGCAATATTGCCCGCATCCAGCGAAGGGAACACCAGCACATTGGCCTCTAGCGGCTCCATCCCTTTCGTCGCCGCAATCCGCCCGTTCAGCGCCGCGTCGGCCTGTATGGGCCCTGTAAAACCTGTGGCCTCGGCCACGGCGCGCACGGCCTCGACACTGCCCCCACTGCCGGACGTGCCGGTCGAAAACGACAACAGCGCCACCCGCGCGTCGCCCAACAAAGCCGCGCCCGTCGCCGCCGAGGCGCGCGCGATATCGGCCAGCACAGCCGCATCCGGGGCCACATTGACCGCGCAGTCGGCAAACACCATCTCGCGCCCATCCGGGAAAATCATCAGAAAAAACGACGACGGCGTTGCCACCCCATCCGCCAGCCCGATACCCATCGCCGCCGCCTCGATCACCCGGCGGGTTGGCACATCGGCCCCTGCCACCATCGCGTCGGCCTCGCCGCAGGCCACCATCGCCGCCGCGCGGTATAGCGGCTTGGCCAGCAATCGTTGCGCAATTGCCGGTTTCAGCCCGCGCGCGGCCACCAAAGCGGCGGCATGGGCCTCGGATGCTTCGGCCAACCGCACTGGCTGGCACAACCCCTCGTCCGCCAACCGCTGTACCGCCTCAGCGACGCGGGGTTCGTCCATTTCGGGGAACACCACCCGCGCGTTGCGTGCCCGCGCCGTTTCATACGCCTTTTCCAGAACTGACATCACACCCCCCCCTTTTTCCTCGAAGGAGCCAGCAATGACTGAGAACGTCAAGATCAACCGTGGTTTGAAGGGCGTCTATTTCGAACGCTCTGGCGTCAGCGACATTGATGGCGCGGCGGGCGAGTTGAGCTATCGCGGCTATTCGATCCACGATCTGGCCACGCAATCATCCTTTGAAGAGGTTGCCTATTTGCTGCTTTACGGCGAGCTGCCCAGCGCCGCCGATCTGGCCACCTTCGACGCCAAACTCAAGGCTGCGCGCACCCTGCCGCCACAAATTCACGACATCATTGCTGCCTGCCAGCAGGGTCACCCGATGGACGTGTTGCGCACGGCCACTTCGGCCCTTGCCGCGCTGGAACCGGGCAGTCAGCAGGTCAGCGAGGACGCGTTTATCGCCAACGGTATCCGCCTGATCAGCCAGGTGCCGATGATCATCGCCGCGCATGACGCGCTCCGCAACGGGCGTACGCCAACCCCGGCTGATCCCACCATGGGCCACGCCGAAAACTGGCTGTGGATGCTGAAAGGCGAAAAGCCCAGCGCCAGTGCCGCCCGTCTGGCGGATGTCGATTTCATCCTGCATGCCGAACATGGCGCCAATGCCTCTAGCTTTGCCGCGCGTGTCACCATCGGGACCGAGGCCAACCTGCATGGTGCCATTGTCACCGCCCTGTCGACGCTGGCCGGTCCCGCCCATGGCGGTGCCGCCGAAGACGTGATGAAGATGGTGCACGAAATCGGCACGCCGGAAAATGCGGCTGCCTATGTCAAAGCCAAACGTCAGAACCGCGAGGCCGTCACTGGCTTTGGCCATAGGGTCTATCGCCGCGAAGACCCGCGCGCGCGTCACATGCGCGACGGGGTGCGCCAGTTGGGCCAGGAGATGGGCGCGCCGGAATGGTACGAAATCCTGCAGGCGGTGGTAGACGCGATGCAGCCGTATGCGCGCCACGGGTTAAACGTGAATGTCGATTTCTATTCCGGGGTGATTTACCAGCTGCACGCCATCCCGATGGACCTTTATGTGCCGATCTTTGCCATTGGTCGCATGCCCGGCTGGGTCATCCAGTGCATTGAACAATATCGCCGCAATATCCTGATCCGCCCGCTCACCCTGTACGAAGGCCCCGATCCGCGCCACTATACCCCGATTACGAACCGCTAGCCTGAGACAGAACCCCGCATCACATTCACCTATTCAAAAAGTATTCGCATTTCCATATATGTTGATCTAACTTGCCGACGAAATCCCGGGAGAACTTGCATGGTGTACAAACAGCCGATCGTCGACACGTCGCCGAAAGTCTCGGACGAGGTCCGTCAGACCACCTGTTACATGTGCGCCTGCCGCTGTGGCATCAACGTCCACATGAAAAAGGGCGAGGACGGCGAAATGCGGGTCGCCTATATCGAAGGCAACCGTGACCACCCGGTGAACAAGGGTGTGCTATGCGCCAAAGGCTCTGCCGGGATCATGCAGGTCAACGCCCCGTCGCGCCTGAAGGCGCCGCTGAAACGCGTCGGGCCACGTGGATCGGGCGAATATGAAGAGATCAGCTGGGACGAGGCGTTGCAGATCGCCACCGACTGGCTGGCACCGATTCGCGCTGAAAACCCGGAAAAGCTGGCGTTTTTCACTGGGCGTGATCAGTCGCAATCCTTCACCAGCTTTTGGGCGCAGCATTATGGCACGCCCAACTATGCGGCGCATGGCGGGTTCTGTTCGGTCAACATGGCGGCGGCGGGCATCTACACGATGGGCGGCGCGTTCTGGGAATTTGGCCAGCCGGATTGGGACTATACCAAGCTGTTCATGCTGTTTGGCGTGGCCGAAGACCATGACAGTAACCCAATCAAGGCCGGGATCGGCAAGATCAAGGCGCGCGGCGCACGGGTGATTGGGGTCAACCCGATCCGCACCGGCTATAACGCCGTGGCCGACGAATGGGTTGGGATTACGCCCGGCACCGATGGCCTGTTCATACTGGCGATGGTTCATGAGCTGATGAAGGCGGGTAAGATCGATCTGGATTATCTGGCGCGCTATACCAATGCGCCGGTTCTGGTGAATGGCGATGAAACCTCGCCGGACCATGGCTTGTTTCTGCGCGACGATGACGGCAAACCGCTGGTGATCGACCGGGTGACTGGCAAGCTGACCCCGTTTGACCAACCCGGCGTGCGCCCGAACCTGTCGGCCAGCCACCGCCGGGCGGGTATCACCCACCGCCCGGTGTTCCACCTGATGGCCGAACGCTATTTGGCGGATGAATACGCCCCCGAAGCTGTGGCCGAGCGTTGTGGCATCCCCGCCGAGCGTATCCGCGCCATCGCCGCTGAACTGGCCCGCGTCGCCTTTGACGAGGCGTTTGAGCTGGACCGTGAATGGACCGACTTTCGCGGTGAAAAGCACGACAAGATGATCGGCCGCCCGGTCAGCTTTCATTCGATGCGCGGTGTGTCTGCGCATGCCAACGGGTTCCAGACCTGCCGGG
Organism: Paracoccaceae bacterium; assembly: GCA_047639325.1. Taxonomy (GTDB): domain Bacteria; phylum Pseudomonadota; class Alphaproteobacteria; order Rhodobacterales; family Rhodobacteraceae; genus NVQY01. Next base: position 11,168 of record JBLINN010000027.1, read on the forward strand.
CGCTGCATGTGCTGCAAATCCTGCTGGGCACGGTCGAGGTGCCCGGCGGTTTCCGCTTTAAACCGCCCTATCCCAAACCGCCCGAGGCGCATCCGAAACCGCATTGCGGCGTCACCCCCGGCGCGCCTCTGAACGGCCCGCATTTGGGGTTTGTCACCGGGCCCGACGATCTGATGCTGAAGGAAGATGGTAGCGCGGCGCGCATCGACAAGGCGTTCACCTGGGAAAACCCGATGTCATCGCACGGGTTGATGCATATGGTGATTTCCAACGCGCATGCGGGCGATCCCTATAAGATCGACACGCTGTTCATGTATATGGCGAACATGTCGTGGAATTCGTCGATGAACACCTCGGGTGTGATCGACATGCTGACGGATAAGGACGAGGATGGCGAATACGTGATCCCACGGATCATCTATTCCGATGCCTATTCGTCGGAAATGGTAGCTTACGCTGACCTGATCCTGCCCGATACCACCTATCTGGAACGCCACGACTGTATCTCGATGCTGGACCGCCCGATAAGCGAGGCCGACGCGGCAGCCGACGCCATCCGCTGGCCGGTGATTGAACCGGATCGCCCCGGACATGAAGGCGTGCGCGGGTTCCAGTCGGTGCTGTGCGAATTGGGCGCGCGGCTGAACCTGCCGGGTTTTGTCAACGAAGATGGCAGCCAGAAATACGCTGATTACGGCGATTACATCGTTAACCACGAACGCCGTCCCGGTGTTGGCCCGTTGGCCGGGTTCCGGGGAGACGGCGATGAGTTTGGCCGTGGTGCGGTGAACCCTGAACAGCTGGACCGCTATATCGAAAATGGCGGCTTTGCGGTGCATCATATCCCCGAAGAGGCCAGTTATTACAAACCCTGGAACACCGCATATCAGGACTGGGCGGTCGACATCGGCATCTATGACAGCCCGCAGCCCTATCTGTTCCAGCTGTACGTAGAACCGATGCGCAAGTTCCAGATCGCAGCCGAGGGCCACGGCGACCGCCAGCCGCCCGAACATCTGCGCGCGCGGATCAAGGAGACGATGGACCCGCTGCCGATCTGGTATGAAACCGATCAGCACGGCAATGACGGGTTCACTGTTAATGCGCTGACCCAGCGACCGATGGCGATGTATCACAGTTGGGGCACGCAGAACGCCTGGCTGCGTCAGCTACATGGCCGCAACCCGATGTACCTGCCGACCAAGCTGATGCGCCAGCATGGGTTTGCGGATGGGGACTGGGCCAAAGTAACCTCGCCGCATGGGGAAATCACCGTGCCGGTGATGGAAATGGCGGCGCTGAACGACAATACAATCTGGACCTGGAACGCCATTGGCAAACGCAAAGGCGCCTGGGCGCTGGAGACGGATGCGTCCGAGGCGACCCAAGGGTTTTTGCTGAACCACCTGATCCATGAATTGCTGCCCGCCAAGGGCGATGGGCTGCGCTGGGCCAATTCCGACCCGATCACCGGTCAGGCCGCGTGGTTCGATCTGAAGGTAAAGATCGAAAAAACCGCGGATCAAAGCGAAAGCCAACCGACCTTTCCGCCGATCAAATCGCCTGTGGGCACCGGCCCAGACCAATTAGCGTGGAAGGTGGGCAAATGAGCGCAACAATTTTCTTTGAAAGAAAATTACCCGGAAAATTTGAAATTTTCCGAAACCCGATTTCGATGGCAGGAGGCCTCTCTTGACTGAACTCCCCGCAAAAACCGACCGCAAGCTGGGCCTGGTCATCGACCTGGATACATGTGTGGGCTGTCATGCCTGCGTGATTTCCTGCAAAGGCTGGAACACCGAAAACTATGGCGCGCCCCTGTCCGATCAGGACCCTTACAGCGCTGCCGCCTCGGGTACTTTCCTGAACCGGGTGCACAGCTACGAGGTTCAGCCGCCCAGCGGCGCGGCGCAACTGATCCATTTCCCGAAATCCTGCCTGCATTGCGAAGACGCGCCCTGCGTCACCGTCTGCCCCACCGGGGCCAGCTACAAACGCAGCGAAGACGGGATTGTACTGGTCAATGAAAGCGACTGCATCGGCTGCGGGCTGTGCGCCTGGGCTTGCCCTTACGGCGCACGGGAATTGGACGTGGCCGAAGGCGTGATGAAGAAATGCACCCTGTGTGTGGATCGGATTTACAACGAAAACCTACCCGAAGTGGATCGGGTGCCGTCCTGCGTGCGCACCTGCCCATCGGGCGCGCGGCATTTTGGTGATCTGGGCGATCCCGACAGCGCTGTGTCGCAATTGGTGGCAGAACGCGGCGGCATCGATCTGATGCCCGAACAAGGCACCAAGCCGGTCAACAAATACCTGCCGCCGCGGCCCAAAGACACGTTGCAGGGCGAAATCGACGTTCTGGCGCCTTTGCTGGCCCCGATTGCCGAAGACGCAAGCGGATTTCTGGGCTGGCTTGACAAGACACTGGAGAAACTCTGATGCATCCGGCACCTTCCGTTATCCTGTTCACCTCGCTTTCGGGGCTTGGATTTGGTCTGTTGTTCTGGCTGGGTCTGGGGTTTCCCGACGTCACCGGCTGGGTGGCGTTTGCGTTTTTCGCCGTCGCTTACCTGTTGGCGGTGGGCGGGTTGTTGGCGTCAACCTTCCATCTGGGGCACCCAGAGCGGGCGATTAAGGCGTTTACCCAGTGGAAAACCAGCTGGCTTAGCCGCGAAGGCTGGGCGTCGGTCATTGCGTTGCTCGTGATGGCACTGTTTGGCGCGGGGTTGGTGTTTGCCGATACGCGCTGGCCGGTTCTGGGCTTTGTCGGGGCTGTGATCAGCCTGACGGCGGTATTCACCACGTCGATGATTTATGCCCAACTCAAGACCATTCCGCGCTGGAATATGCCGCTGACGCCAGTGATGTTCCTAAGCGTTTCGCTGGCCGGTGGGGCGTTGTTGGCTGGGCAAACGACATCTGCTATCGTGCTGTTGCTGGTGGCCGGGGTGGTTCAGATCGCCTATTGGGCCAAAGGCGACGGGGCGCTGGCCGCGTCGGGATCAACCTTGGACACGGCCACCGGCCTTGGGTCTATCGGGACGGTGCGCGCGTTTGAGCCGCCCCATACCGGGACCAACTATCTGTTGCGCGAATTCACCCATGTTGTCGGGCGCAAGCACAGTGCCAAGCTGCGGCTGATCGGGTTGGTGTTGATGGTGGCGGTGCCTGTGGCGCTGTTGTTGTTGCCATTCAACCATATGCTGGCCGGGCTGGCTGTGGTCAGTCATCTGGTTGGGGTATTTGTATCGCGCTGGTTGTTCTTTGCCGAAGCCGAGCATGTCGTTGGGTATTATTACGGCAAGCGGTGACGCTTTGGTATGGGGGAGAGGATCGGGGGCCAGCCCCCGAACCCCCGGGATATTTTCAGCCAGAAAAAGTAGTAAGGGTGATCAGGCGATTCCGGCATGGAGCATGGCGGCGTCGATGGCGGCCTTGGTGCTGTCTTCCAGTCCGGTCAGGGGCGAGCGAACCTCTTTGCTGCACAGGCCCAGTTTGCTAAGCGCGTATTTGGCGCCGACCAGTCCCGGCTCGGTAAAGATCGCCTGATGTAGTGGCATCAGCTTGTCCTGATAGGTCAGCGCGCTGGCGTAGTCGCCCGCCAAAGTCGCCTGCTGGAATTCAGCGCAGAGTTTCGGGGCGACATTGGCCGTGACCGAGATGCAGCCGACGCCGCCATGGGCGTTAAAGCCCAGTGCAGAGGCATCTTCGGCAGATAGCTGCACAAAATCAGCCCCACACAGGGCGCGTTGCTGCGACACCCGCGCCATGTCAGCGGTGGCGTCTTTGACCCCGATGATCCGCGGCAGTTTCGCCAGTTCCCCCATGGTGACAGCGGTCATATCAATCGCCGAGCGGCCGGGGATGTTATAGATAAAGATCGGCAAGTCGCAGCAATCATGCAGCGCTGTGTAATGCACGATCAACCCACGTTGGGTTGGCTTATTATAATAGGGCGTCACCACCAGGGCCGCATCGGCACCGACCTTGTGGGCAAATTGCATGAAGCGGATCGCCTCTAGCGTATTGTTCGACCCGGCCCCGGCAATCACCGGCACCCGGCCCGCAACGGCCTTGACCACGGTTTCCACCACGCATTCGTGTTCGTCATGGCTGAGCGTCGGGCTTTCGCCTGTGGTGCCAACCGGCACCAGACCGGTTGTGCCTTCGCTGATTTGCCAGTCCACCAGATGTTTGAGCGCGTCCAGATCCAATTCGCCGTTTCTGAAGGGCGAGACGATGGCTGTCATAGAGCCTTTGAACATGGGGTGCTCCCTTGGTTAATGCGTCGTTTTTGCGGGCAAACCCCCGCTGAATCTGGCCTTTGCCGCATTTGTGTGTTGATCCGCGCGGGCCAGATAGTATCTTAACAGGCTCTAGCCTTGGATGATTGGGAAATGCAAGTGATGACGCGCATATCGGCGCTGGTGGTATTGTTTTGTTTGGGCCTGTCCCTGTCTGCAACCGCGGACGGGGCTGATCGTGTTCGCCAAGCTATGGACGCCATGCGGCAGGGTGAATGGGCCGCAGCGCTGACGGCCGCCGGGCCGGACGGGTCGGTGGAAAACGATCTGATCGAGTGGCACCGGCTGCGCGCCGGGCGCGGCACGCCGGCGCAGGTTGTCGATTTCTTGCAACGCCGTCCCGACTGGCCGGGGTTGGACTGGCTGCGCCGCAAGAGCGAGGCGGTTTTTGACGAAGCCTCGACCAAGCAGATACTGGCGTTTTTCGCCGAACAGCCGCCGCAAACCCCCGAGGGCGTGTTGGTGCATGCCAAAGCGCTGATTGCCCAATCGCGCGAGGGCGACGCGTTCAGCGGGGTGGTGCTGGCCTGGCACACCATGCCGATGGGCAGCGGGCTGCAGGCATCCTATCTGAAATCCTACAAGAAACTGCTGGCGCCGCACCATGTCGCCCGGCTGGACCGGATGCTGTGGGATGCCCAAATGGTTAGCGCCAAACGCATGCTGCCGCTAGTGGACGATGCCAACCGGGCCTTGGCCGAGGCGCGGATTGCCCTGCATGACATGGCCCCCGGCGTGGATACCAAGATTGAGGCGGTGCCCGAATCCCTGCGAGGCGATCCCGGGCTGGCCTTTGGCCGCTTTGTCTGGCGCGACCGCAAGGGGCGGGACGAGGATGCGATTGTTCTGCTGCTGGAACGCTCGACCAGTGCCGCCGCGATGGGCGAGCCGGAAAAATGGGCTGCACGGCGCCGCGATCTGGCGCGGCTGGAAATGCGCATCGGCGATCCGGCGCGGGCCTATCGCATAGCATCCCAGCATTACCTGACCGAGGGCGCGGGTTATGCCTTTTCCGATCTGGAATGGCTGTCGGGCTTTCTGGCCCTGCGAAAATTGAACGACCCGTCCACTGCATTGAAACATTTCCAGCGCTTTGACGCGTCGGTTGCGTCGCCGATCTCTAAGGGGCGCGCCGGATACTGGCTGGGCCGCGCGCATGAGGCATTGGGCGAGGCCGAAGCGGCACAAGAGGCTTATGCGATGGGCGCGGGGTTTCAGACCTCGTTCTATGGGTTGCTGGCGGCAGAACGCATCGGACGCCCGTTTGATCGCGCACTTGCCAAACCCGCCCCACCACCGCCCTGGCGCGAGTCTGAGATTATGAAATCCAGCGTTCTGAAGGCCGCGCTGTTATTCCTGGCAGCGGATGAACCCGCGCTGGCCGAACGGTTTTTGACCCATATGGTGGAAACTCTGGATCCGGTGGCCGCCAATCAGGTGGGTGCGATGGTGCTGGATATGGACCGCCCACATCTGGCGGTGATGATCGCCAAACGCGCGGCGCGTACCGCGATGGTGCTGCCCGACGCCTATTACCCGATACACCCGGTGGCAGGGCTGAAATTGCCGATGGCGCAGGAAATGACGCTGGCGATTGCCCGGCGTGAAAGCGAATTTGACCCCGTCGTGATCAGCGGTGCTGGCGCGCGCGGGTTGATGCAGGTGATGCCTGCCACGGCCAAACTGGTGGCGCGCGATCTGGGTATTCTGGCCGGGCATGACACTGGTCGGTTGACGTCAGAATGGCAGTATAACGCCAAGCTGGGGGCGAATTATCTGGCCGGGCTGGCCGGGGATTTCAACGGCAATGTGGTGATGATGTCTGCGGGCTATAACGCCGGACCGGGCCGTCCGACCGGCTGGATGGAACGCTATGGCGATCCGCGCACCGGGGACCCGGACATCGTCGACTGGATCGAACATATCCCGTTCAACGAGACCCGTAATTACGTGATGCGCGTCACTGAAAGCTTGCCGATCTATCGCGCCCGTCTGGGCAAAGAGGCACTGCCGATCCCATTCTCGCGCGAGTTAACCGGATCAACCCTGCGCGCGTTCGCGCCATAGGGTGAACAGGCCCGCGCAGACGATCAGCGCCGCGCCAAAGGCCACATTGGTGCGGATGTATTCGCCAAAGATCAGCAGGCCCAGAATGGCCGCCCAGATCAGGTGGAAATAGGCAAAAGGTTGTACCGCGCTGGCCTCGGCCATCTCGTAACATTTAATCAGCAACCAGTGGCCCAGCACGCCGCTGACACAGAGCGCCGCCATCCAGATCCAGTCCGGCCCGGTCATATTTTGCCAGAACCAGACCCCCACGCCGGTCATGACCACCGCGCCAACCACGCCGGTCCAGAAAAAGCTGGTGGCGGTGCTGTCGCGCCGTGCCGCATAGCGGGTCAGCAGGCCATAAAGCGCAAATAGCAAGGCCGAGATCAACGGGATGATCGCCGCCGGGTTGAACACGCCGCGCCCCGGTTGCAGGATAATCAGCACCCCGACAAAGCCCACGGATATCGCCACCCAGCGCCGCCAGCCCACACGCTCGCCCAGCACCGGGCCGGACAAGGCCGCAACCAGCAGCGGGTAACAGATGAACACCGCGTGGCTTTCGATGAGACCCAGCAGGGTAAAGCCATAAACCGCGATGCAAATCTCTGCCGCCAGCAACACCCCGCGCAGAATTTGCAGCCCCGGCTGCGTGGTGCGGGCAGCCTGTTTCAAGCCACCGGATTTGCGCATCGCCAGAAAGATCACAAAGGCGGCAAAGAACCAGTAGCGGACCATCACCACCATATAGGTGTTATATGTCCCCGCCAGATGTCGCGAAATCCCGTCTTGCAGGGCAAACACCACCGTCGCCGCGATCATCAGAAACACGCCCACCGGGACGTTGTTGGTCTGCACCCCATTATTTACCTGGCTCATGCCAACACCGCCCGGGTCATATGCCGCTTGCGCCCAAACCCAGGCACGCGGGTTACGATGAACCCGCCATCCTGCAATCCCCGGCGCACAAACCCGGCTGCCGTATAGGTCGCCGCCGTTCCATACGCTGCCGTATGGTTGGCCACATCTGCCATCAGCGCAGCCCCCCACAATTCGGGGTTCTTGGCCGGGGAAAACCCGTCCAGAAACCATGCATCCGCGCGACTTTTCCAGACCGGCAGGGTATCGCGTGCATCACCTGTAATAACGTCCAACTGCAACGTCCCCAGATCACAGGCACCCTGCCCCGTCCAAACCTGCAGAAACCGATCCCGCCACGGGGCAAGCGCCGGGAATCCCGCCAAGGCCTTGGCCATGTCGGAAACTACCATTGGAAATGCCTCAAAACTGGTAAAGCGCAACGGCGTGGTCTGGCCACTCTGGTCCCATGCGGCCCAGGCACACAGCAGGTTCAGCCCGGTACCAAACCCCAGCTCGGCAATGTGGAATCCCGGCGCAAAGCGTGCAGGCAGGTCGTTACCGCCCAGAAACACATGTCCGGTTTCCGCCAGCCCGTCCTGCAATGAAAAATAGGGGTCGTCGAATTGCACAGACACCGGCACCTGCCCGTCCGCCCAATCCACGCCCGCCTGCTGGTGCGCCATGTGATAATTCCGTAAGAGCCGTAACAGCGTGACATTGTAGAAAGGCACGAGGTTTGGCAATGGTCGAAGTAACGGTACGCGGCGCAGGGATTTTTGGCCTGTCGATCGCCTGGGCCTGCGCCCAACGCGGGGCAACAGTGTGCGTGGTTGACCCAAACGGCCCCGGCACCGGGTCCAGCGGCGCGCTGGTTGGCGCGCTGGCGCCGCATGTGCCGGAAAACTGGATCCAAAAGAAGGCGTTTCAGTTCGACAGTCTGATTATGGCCGAGCCGTTTTGGGCCGAGGTGGAAACTGTGGGCGGGGTTTCGCCCGGGTATGGCCGCATCGGACGGTTGCAGCCGATTAACGACCAACGCGCGTTAGAATTTGCACATCTGCGGACGGAGTCGGCGAAAACCCTGTGGCAGGGCAAGGCGCAGTGGCGGGTCTGCCCGGTTGGCGATTTCCCCGGCTGGGCCCCGCCCAGTGCCACCGGTTTTGTCATCCACGACACGCTTAGCGCCCGGATGCACCCGCGTCGCGCCTGTGCGGCCTTGGTCGCTGCGCTGAAAGCGCGCGGCGTTGACATCACCACCGACGCCCCGGATCGCGGTCAGGTGATCCACGCCACCGGTGCCGCCGGTTTGATCGAGCTGAGCGCGCAGTTGGGCAAAGTCGTCGGCTCCGGGGTCAAAGGCCAATCCGCCCTGCTGCGCTTTGACGCCGGGGATCAGCCGCAACTGTTTGCCGACGCCGTGCACATCATACCGCATGCGGATGGCACGCTGGCGATCGGATCGACAACCGAGCGCTATTTTGACGACCCCACCAGCACCGATGCCGCATTGGATGACGTGATCACCCGCGCGATAGCCGCTATACCAGCGCTGCAAGGCGTCGAGGTGATTGAGCGTTGGGCCGGTCTGCGCCCCCGCAGCAAAACCCGCGCGCCGATGCTGGGGGCGCATCCGCTGTATCCCGGTCAGTTCATCGCCAATGGCGGCTTTAAGATCGGCTTTGGCATGGCACCGAAAGTGGCCGAGGTGATGGCCGATCTGCTGCTGGAAGGCCGCGATGATATCCCGGATGATTTCCGCGCCGAAGCGTCTTTATGAGATCGCTGTCGCTGACGCACTAAGGCAGGTGCGCCCATCCGGCGCCCGCACCCACAAATCGCCCCCGTTGCGGCACAAAGTGGCGGTCTCATGATGCATCAATGGCGAGGACGCGCGAAACGCAAATGTCGCCAGCGGCCCCATCAGATCGGTCGCCATCAGCATCAGATGCTGCGCCAGCAACGGCCCATGCACCACCAACCCGTCATAACCTTCGACATCGCGGGCATAATCCAGATCGTAATGGATCCGGTGGCCATTAAACGTCAACGCTGAATAGCGGAACAACAAGGTTGCATCAAACGCCACCTCGCGCCGGTCATTTTCGTCCGTGCGCGCCTGTGGCGGTACAGGGCGCGGCGCGGCTGGATCAGGGTCTTCGCGATAAACCAGATCCTGCCATTCTCGCAGGCACAGGGTATCGCCCAGGGTATCGTCCTGCCGGATTTCGTGGCGCAAGGTGACAAAGCCCAACGGCCCGCTGCGCCCCTGCTTGTGCACCGCCTGTTCCACCACGCTGATCCGGCGTGCCGGCTGCCC
>JBLINN010000028.1:0-20695 GCA_047639325.1 Paracoccaceae bacterium
ATGGGACGCGCCCGTAGGGTGTGCATTTTGCGCACCTTACCCGGCCCCTAACGTCGCCGGTCGCGCCGGGCGCTCATCGGTTGGAACGCCACACCCACATGCGCCTCGCAATAGGGCTTGCCCGCCTGAACCGGCAATCCACAGAACCAGAAATCCTCGGTCGCCGGATCGCCAACCGGCCATTTACAGGTCCGCTCGGTCAATTCCATCAGGCTGATCTTCTTCGACTTCTTCTCAACCTCGTTGACCTTGGCCAGCGCTTCGGGGCTGATCTCGTTGGCCGAAGGCTGCGGCGGCAATGGCTGACCCGCCGGGATGATCTGCTTGCGGATCGGCACCATCGGCTTGTTCTCACCCGCCGGGGTAGGAGCGGGGATAGGGCGCGCCGCTTCGGTCTTGGGCGATGGCCTTGGCTTGGCCGCTTCGGGCTTGGCCGCCGCCGCCGGTTTCGCCTTGGCCGCTGCGGGCTCGCTCTTGGCCGAAGCCCCGCCGGTGGCGCGGTTCGACAGGCCCAACCGATGCACCTTGCCGATCACCGCATTACGGGTCACGCCGCCCAATTCCTTGGCGATCTGGCTGGCCGACTGGCCCTCGCCCCATAGTTTCTTCAGCACTTCCACGCGATCGTCGGTCCAGGACATGGGCAAGCCTTTCAAAAGGTAAAAGCGGCCCCCATTATTGGGACCGCCCCCGAATTCCGTATCAGCCGCCTATTTTAATCACTCCGACCAGAGTTACAAGGTCAGTTCCGGGCCCGAACCCTGTCAATTTGTCCGCATTATCCGCCCCTGCCGCCCCTGCCGCCATGCCAGAACAAAGGCTCCGGTCAGAATGGTCACCGCCCCCACGGCCGTCAGCGCATCGGGCACCACCCCAAAGGCGGCAAAATCATACAGGCTGGCAAAGATCAGCGCGGCATAGCTGAAGGGGGCCACAAAACTGGCATCCGCCCGCGCCATCGCGTTGATGAACAAAACCTGCGCGCAGGCCATCAACAACCCCAACCCCGCCAGCGCCGCCCATTGCGCGCCATTGGGCACCTGCCAGACCGGCCATACGGCCAGTGAGGCAATCGCCAACCCCATCGCATTATTCACCAGCAATATCTGGAACACCCGCTCGCGCCCCGCCAGCTTTTTGATGAATATCAGTTCCATCCCCATCACCACCGCCGCCGCCAGCGCCAGCAGCGCCGCGGGCTGAAAACTGCCCGGCGTCGGGCGCAACAGGATCAGCGCCCCCAACAGGGCAATTGCCGCCGACCCCCAGCGCACCGGCCCTACCCGTTCGCCCAACAGCGGGATCGCCAGCACCATCGCAAATACCGGGTTGAGAAAACTGATCGCTGTGGCATCGGCCATCGGGATATAGGCGACTGACGCAAACATCAGAGTCACCCCCATCCAGCCAAACAACGTCCGCCCCAGATGCAGCCCCCAATGTGGTCGCACCAACACCGGACGCATCATTATCGCCGCCGACCCCAGCGCCACAAAAGCAAACACGAACCGCCCGTGACTGATCTGCAGCGGATGCAACGCCGGGCCCAGAACGCCGGTGCCCAGCGCCTTGGCCAGCAAGGTGGTTGCGGCAATAAACGCGGTGGCCAGAATAATCAGCGCGGCGGCCAGTCCGGGGTTTTGTTGCTGAGGGGTAAACGAGGCACGCATGGCCCCGCTATGCGCCACCGGGGCAAGACGAACAAGACCGAAACACACCGGCACCCGGCCTCGGAATTTTTCGAAAATTCCGGCACGATTTCTTTGAAAGAAATCGGATACAGGCGGCATGTGGGCGCCCACCCTTGCGCTGCGAAACCACCGCACCCTTCCTGCCGGCCGCTTCAGCCGCCCCAAAGAACCAGTGTATTATCTTTACAATTCTACCATCTATTAACCTCCAGGACGAAGGGGCGGCGCAGGGCCAATGCATCCAGACCTTAATGCCCAACCCCCGACGGCCCCAACCTGTCAGGCCGCAACCGATGCCGCCCATCCGTCAGCCGATAGAGCGACCCAAACCCGGCCAGTAACACCCCCATCCCGGTGCTGCCCGCAATCAGCAACATCACCAAAATCTGATACTTCACCGCCTCGCCCGGGTCGATCCCGGCCAGTATCTGCCCCGACATCATCCCCGGCAGCGACACAATCCCCGTGGCCGCCATCGCGTTGACAATCGGCATCAACCCGGTGCGCAAGGCCGCGCGCAAAAACGGCCGCGCCGCCTGCCAACGGGTCGCCCCCAGCATCAGCTGCGCCTCAATCGCCCGGCCCTCGCGTTTGACCGCGCGGTGCAAACTGTCCAGCGCCAGACTGACGCCGTTCATCGCATTGCCCAGGATCATCCCCAACAGCGGCAGCGCATATTGCGGCGCCCACCACGGATCGGGCCGCACCAACACCCCCAGCGCCATAATCGCAACCACCCCTGCCGACAGCGCCATAGCCCCCGCGCCAATGCCATAACCCCACCAGCCCAGTATCTTGCTGTCCTGGCGCGCCCGCACCTCGCGCCCGGCAAACAGCAGCATCACCAAAACCCACAGCGCGGTCATCCATGGCGACCCCATGCCAAACAACGTTTTCAGCACCAAGCCCACCAGCGACAGCTGCACAAACATCCGCACCGCCGCCACCGCCAAACGCCGCTCCAGCCCCAACCCCAGCCAGATCGACAACACCCCATTCAACAGCACAAACACCGACGCCAGCGCCAGATCGCCATAGCCTAACGAGACATAACTGGTCATAAACCAACCCCCCGCTGCCCGACGTCCCGCAACTGTCCGCCTTCCAGCCACAAGGCCCGCGCCCCCATGCGCACAGGCTGTTCCGCCTCATGCGTCACCATCAATATGCTCAACCCCTGCGCCATCCGCGCCCGCAACATCGCCTCAACCAACAGCGTCGTGCCAGAATCCAGCATGGTGGTCGGCTCATCCAGCAACAGCACCTCGGGCACCCGCTCCAGCGCCCGCATCAGCGCCAGCCGATGCCGCTCGCCGGTGGACAGCCGCGCCACATCCCACCCCATCGCCTCACTGGGCATCCCTACCTGATCCAACAGGTCTCGCTGCCCCTCAGGATCACGGAAATGTCCCGCCACCGCATCACCCCACCAGCCACTTTCCGCAGGCAACAACGCCACCCGCCCGCGCCAGTCCGGCCCGGTCACCGCATCCCGCGCGCAACTGGCACAGCTGACAGTGCCCTCATTGGGATCAAGATCGGCAATCGCGCGCAACAGCACCGATTTGCCCGTGCCAGACGGGCCAGTGATTGCCAGACAATCCCCGTCCGCAACCTCTAAATCAACCGGGCCCAGCGTCAGCCGGGACAAACCCTTAACCTGCAGCATGGCTATCCCGAATCCCAATTGCGAAAATACGCTTCACAAACCGATCCTCTTTTGCTAGTGCCTTGCCCATGATCAAACCGCTGTTCACACACGATTGCAACCGACGCCGACGCCACACCGCGTAACGGCCCGCCTGATCTATGCGCCCAACCTGGCGCTAAACCCCACCCAATACATTGACGAAACCGCCCTTTATGAGTCACTCATGAGGGTTCATGCTTAAAGGATGTTCCGATGATCCCATCGATTCTGCCAACCTATAACCGCGCCCCTCTGACCTTTGTCAAAGGCGAAGGCTCTTGGCTGATCGAGGCAGATGGCCGACGTTTCGTTGATCTCGGTGCCGGAATCGCGGTGAACGCGCTGGGCCATGCCCACCCGACCCTGGTGCAGGCCCTGACCGATCAGGCGCAAAACCTGTGGCATGTGTCCAACCTCTACCAGATCCCGCAGCAACAGGCGCTGGCCGACAGGCTCGTGGACCATACTTTCGCCGATTCCGTGTTTTTCACCAATTCCGGCACCGAAGCCTGCGAACTGGCCGTCAAAATGGCGCGCAAATACTGGTATGATCTGGGCCAGCCAACCCGCACCGACATCATCACCTTCTCCGGCTCGTTCCATGGCCGCTCGTCCGCGGGCATCGCCGCCGCCGGGTCCGAGAAAATGACCGCAGGTTTCGGCCCGCTGCTGCCCGGCTTTATCCACCTGCCCTGGGGCGACCACGACGCGCTGACCGCCGCAATCACCGACACCACCGGCGCCATCATGATCGAACCGATCCAGGGCGAAGGCGGCATCCGCCCGCTGCCAGATCAATGCCTCAAAGGCCTGCGCGACCTCTGCGACGAACACGGGATCCTACTGATCCTGGACGAGGTGCAATGCGGCATGGGCCGCACCGGCAAGCTGTTTGCCCATGAATGGGCCGGGGTCGACCCCGATATCATGATGGTCGCCAAAGGCATCGGCGGCGGCTTCCCCTTGGGCGCGGTGCTGGCCACCGAAAACGCCGCCTCGGGCATGACCGCAGGCACGCATGGCTCCACCTATGGCGGCAACCCGCTGGGCTGCGCCGTCGGCTGCGCCGTGATGGACCACATCGCAAACCCCGCCTTTCTGGCGCAAGTCAACCGAACCGCTGGCCTCCTGCGCCAAAAACTCGAAGGGCTGGTTGCCGCCCACCCGAACGTGTTCGAGTCGGTGCGCGGCTCCGGCCTGATGCTCGGCCTCAAATGCAAAGCCCCCAACCTCGATGTGGTCGCTGCAGGCTATGACAACCTCGTCATCACCGTCCCGGCGGCTGATAACGTCATTCGCCTGCTGCCACCGCTTACCTTAACCGAAGACGACATCGCCGAAGCCATCAGTCGTCTCGACAAGGCCGCCAGCCAAATCGAAGCCGCCTAACCCTTTTTCTGGCCATAAATATCCCGGGGGTGTGGGGGCTGGCCCCCATTTCCGACGGGCTGGTCCCCACCGCCGAATTAACCAAAAGTGACCCGATATGAACCATTTCTTAGACATCCACAAAACCGACGCCGCCGACCTGCGCGCCATGATCGACCACGCAGGCGCGATGAAACAGGCCCGCGCCGGTCGCCCCAAAGGCGCGCCTGACGATGACCAACCGCTAAAAGACCATATCGTCGCGCTGATCTTCGAAAAACCCTCCACCCGAACCCGCGTCAGCTTTGACGTCGGCGTGCGCCAGATGGGGGGGCAAACCCTGGTGCTGTCGGGCAGTGACATGCAACTGGGCCACGGCGAAACCATCGCCGATACCGCCCGCGTGCTGTCGCGCTATGTCGACATGATCATGATCCGAACCTTTGATGAATCCGTGCTGATCGAAATGGCCGAATACGCCTCCGTTCCGGTGATCAACGGCCTCACCGACCGCACCCACCCCTGTCAGATCATGGCCGATATCCTGACCTATGAAGAACACGCAGGCCCGATCAAAGGCAAAAAAGTCGTCTACACAGGCGACGGCAACAACGTCTGCGCCTCGCTGCTGCACGCCGCCGGCCAGTTCGGGTTCGACCTCACCTTCACCGGCCCGGCGCAACTGGACCCCGAGGATGAATTCGTCGGCCTCGCCCGCTCCAAAGGCAGCCAAATCACCATTGAACGCGACCCCGCCAAAGCGGTCCAGGGCGCCGACCTGATTGTCGCCGACACCTGGGTGTCGATGCACGACGCCCAATCCGCCCGCGAACGCCGCCACAACATGCTACGCCCCTTTCAGGTGAACGACGCGCTGATGCAACAGGCCAAACCCGACGCCCTGTTCATGCATTGCCTGCCCGCCCACCGCGAAGAAGAAGTCACCAGCGAGGTCATGGACGGGCCCCAGTCAGTGATCTTTGACGAGGCCGAAAACCGCCTGCACGCGCAAAAAGCCGTGATGCGCTGGTGCCTGGGTGTCTAACCCAGCCCCACCGCTGCCCGCCCCGCATATCGTCATCGCCGGGGCGGGCAGCATCGGCTGTTTCATCGGCGGCCTTTTGGCCGTTGCAGGCCACCACGTCACCCTTCTGGCCCGCCCGCGCATCGTGGCCGATATCCAAACCCACGGCCTGACCCTCACCGACTTCTCCGGCCTCAACCAACGCGTCGCCCCAAACCAACTGTCCCTCACAACCACCCCCGATTGCCTCAAAACTGCTGACCTGATCCTGGTCACCGTCAAAACCGGCGCCACCGCCGAAATCGCCCGCCAAATCGCGCACCATGCGCCCGCGCAAACCCCGATCATCAGCCTGCAAAACGGCCTGCACGCCTGCGAGACCCTGCGCGCCGCCCTGCCAAGCCGCGATATCCGGGCCGCGATGGTGCCCTTCAACGTGGTGCCACAAGGGCAGGGGGCCTATCACCGTGCCACCAGCGGCAATATCATCCTGCAATCGGGGCCACAAAACCTCGCCACCCAACTCACCACCCCAAACCTGGCGATCTCGGAAACCGATGACATCACCGCCACCCAATGGGGAAAACTGCTGCTGAACCTCGGCAACGCCCTGAACGCCCTGTCGGGCCAAACCCTGCAGCAACAATTGCTTGACCGCGACTGGCGCCACCTGATCGCCGACCAGATGGCCGAGGCCTTAACCGTCCTCAAAACCGCCCAAATCCCGATCAAATCCACCACCCCGCTGCCCGCATGGATGGGCCCGCATATCCTGCGCCTGCCCACCCCGCTGTTCCGCAAAATCGCCGCGCAAATGCTCACCATTGACCCCACCGCGCGCACCTCGATGGCCTATGATCTGATGGCAAACCGCCCCACCGAAATCGACAGCCTGCAAGGCGCGATCATCGCCCTGGGCCAAACCCACGCCATCCCCACCCCAATCTGCACCCGCGTCGCCCACGCCATTCGCACCGCCGAAGCCGCGGCTGACGGCCAGCCAAACCTCAGCCCCGCCGGGCTGCGTCCCTAAACTCCGCGCAATCCCCTTGCGCCCGCGCCTGACCTGCCCGATGATCCCCAAACCCGCAGGCAAACCATAGGGCAGACGCGACCACATGCAGACAGCGCAAATTGGGGTCTACGGCCTTGGAACGATGGGCAGCGCGCTGGCGCTGAATCTGGCCGAAAACGGCTTTCGCGTTGCCGTGACCAACCGCGAGACCAACTGGATCGCCCCCTTCATCGACACTGCCGGACCGCTTGCGCCCAACCTTCGCCCCTCCGAAACCCTCGCCAATTTTGTCGCCAGCCTTGGACGGCCCCGCACGATCCTGCTGATGATCCCCGCCGGGCCACCGATAGACGCGATGATCGCCCAATTACGCCCCCTGCTGGACCCCGATGACATGATCATCGACGCCGGAAACTCCGATTTCCACGACACACGGCGGCGCAGCACCGAATTGGCCCAAACCGGCCTGCATTTCACCGGCATAGGCGTCTCTGGTGGCGCGGACGGCGCGCGCCACGGCCCCTCGATGATGGTCGGCGGCAGCCCGGCGGGCTGGACACGCCTGCAGCCAATGCTCGACGCCATCGCCGCCCGCTTCCGGGGCGATCCATGTGTTGCCCACGTTGGCCCCGACGGTGCCGGGCATTTTGTCAAAACCCTGCATAATGGCATCGAATACGCCGATATGCAGATGATTGCGGAAATCTACGGCCTGCTGCGCGACGGCGCCGGATGGGGCGCGGGCCGCATCGGCGCGCAGTTCGCCGATTGGAACGAGGGCCCGCTGGCCTCGTTCCTGATACAGATCAGCGCCACCGTGCTGCGCGTCGCCGATCCTGATACCGGCCAGCCGCTGGTCGATCTGATCCGCGACGCTGCCGGGCAAAAAGGCACCGGCCGCTGGACGGTGATCGAGGCGCTGCGTCTCGGCCAATCGGCCAGCGCGATCGAGGCCGCCATTGGTGCCCGCGCCTGGTCCTCGGAAAAATCCGTGCGTGAATTCGCCGAAGACTTGACCGCGCGCGCCCCCCAGACAGCCCCTTCGCCCGCGACAGCCCTTTCGCCCCGGACAACCACGTCGCCCCCTGCCGATCTGCCAGACCCGGATAATCTGGCCCGGGCCCTGCTGGCCGGGCGCATCCTGTCCCATGCCCAGGGGTTCCGCATCCTGCTAACCGCCTCAGACGAATACCACTGGGCGCTCGATCTGGCGCGCATCGCCGAAATCTGGCGCGCAGGCTGCATCATCCGCTCGGCCCTTCTGGACGACCTCGCCACCGCCTTGCGCGACGACCCACCGCACGGCCACCTGATCCTGGCCCCGGCCCTACATGCCGAACTGACCCGCTGCATGCCAGCCCTACGGCAGGTGGTGGCCTCGGCGGCGCTGGCAGGCTTGCCCGTGCCGTCCCTCGCGGCGTCCCTGGGCTGGTATGACAGCATGACCCGGGCGCGCGGCACCACCAACCTGATACAGGCGCAACGCGATTTCTTCGGCGCGCATGGGTTTGAACGCACGGACAAAACCGGCCAGTTTCACGGAACCTGGTCCTGACACATCCTCTGGAATTTGGAGACACGACATGAAGACCGCCCTGATCACTGGCGCCGCCCGCGGCATTGGCCTCGCCACCGCGCAGAACCTGCTGAACGACGGCTGGCGTGTGGCCCTTCTGGACCGCGATGAACCCGAATTGCTGGCCGCCGCCAAAGGGTTGGACAACGTGATGACAGTCACAGCCGACGTCTCGGACCCCGCTCAGGTCACCCGCGCCCTGTCCGAAGTAACGGCAGCCTTCGGCAATCTGGACGCGCTGGTGAATAACGCCGGTGTGGCCGATTTCGGCCCCATCGCCGAAACCACCTATGAGCGCTGGCGCACTGTCATGGCCACCAATCTGGACGGCCCGTTCCTGATGACCCAGGCCTTCGCCGACCTTCTGGCGCAGGACGGCGGCGGCGCGGTGGTCAACATCACCTCGATCTCGGGCCTGCGCGCCAGCACGCTGCGCGTGGCCTATGGCACCTCCAAAGCGGCGCTGGCCCAGCTGACCTTGCAACAGGCCGTGGAACTGGGCGAGCGTGGCATCCGTGTCAATGCCGTCGCCCCAGGCCCGGTCGATACCAAACTGGCACTGGCCGTGCATACGCAGGACATCCGCGATGCCTATCATGATGCGATCCCGCTGAACCGCTATGGCAAAGAGACCGAGATCGCAGCGGCCATTGCCTTTCTGGTCAGCGACGCCGCCAGCTTTATCTCGGGGCAGGTCCTGGCAGCGGATGGCGGGTTTCAGGCAACCGGCATCGGCCTGCCATCCCTGCGGGTCTAAGACGGGCGGCACAGGTTCAAAGAGCGCAGAACCCCTGATGGCAAAGCAACCGCGACATCGCGCCCCGCAGGGTGTGCATTCTGCGCTCCTTTGTCACTGCCCGACACGGCACAACTGGCACTGTCCAACACCCCATACCGACCCTCGCGGATGTCGCGATGGATCGACGAAAATTCCCAATCCTCAGGTCGCGGCACCAACCCCTGACGCACCGGACTGGACCAGCAAAACCGCATATGGTCGGCATAATCTTCAACCCCGCGAATATGGTGCTCCCAAAATCGCCGCTGCCAAACGCCTTTCTCACGCCGGACCCCATGACTGCCGCGCTGCCGCCCAGACGGCAAACCGCGCGAAAACCGCGACTTGATCGCCCCCCAGCGCCGCGAAAAATCGGCGTCATTGGCAGGCAATGTCCAAATGCACAGCATGTGATCGGGCAAAACCACCCAAGCGTCCACATGAAACGGCCGCTCCCGCCGCGTCAGCCCAACAGCCGAGCGTAAACGGTCGATCTGATCAACCAACAGCGTCGATCCCCGCTCAGCAAGAGCAACAGAGAAAAAGATGGTGGCGCCGGGTCTGCGCGGGCGGATGTAGCTGGACATAGACCCAACATCGGCCCGCGCGGTTAACACCGGGTGAATCACCGTAGGGTGTGCTTTCAGCGCACCTATCGCGCAGGAAAGGTGCGCAAAATGCGCACCCTACGCTGTCATTCCCGGCTTCGACGTTTGGCGCGCAGCGTCGGGTCAGCCTGGGTGGGGTCCTCGGGCCAGGGGTGCCTCGGGTAACGCGCGCGCATGTCCTTGCGCACATCGCCGTAAGACCCCGCCCAGAACCCCGGCAAATCCTGCGTCACCTGTACCGGGCGCTGTGCCGGGGACAACAGCGTGATTTTCAGCGGCACACCGGCGCTTTCCGGGTGACGCGTCACGCCAAACAGCTCTTGCAGGCGCAGCGCAATTTCCGGGCCTTCACTGCCATACTCAATAGGCACCCGTCGCCCCAAGGGCGTGGTAAAGGCCGGTGGTGCGCGCTGATCAATCATCTGAGCCTGTTCCCACCGCAACGCCGCCTTCAGCGCGGGCAACAGATCAAACCGCTTCCAGTCCGCCACGCTGCGCGCACCACCCAGCATCGGCAACAGCCAATCCTCAAGCGTCTCAAGCAACCCCAAAGCCGAAAAATCCGGCACATCCGCCCCTGTCGCGCGCACCAGTTCCACCCGCGCCGCCAACCGCCCCGCAGCCCCGTCCAGCCGCAGCCCCAACTCGCGCACCCCGTCCAGCATGGCATGCGCAACAGCGTCTTCGGGCGGGTCTTTCCAGATGCGATCCTCCAGCACCAGCGCGCCAAACCGCTCTTGCTGGCGGGCAATCACCCGGCGCTCTCGTTTCGACCATTCACACACATCCTGCCAACCGATCTGGTCGCCAAACTGCGCCCGCACCTCGGCGTCGCTGATCTGCAGCGCTAGCCGAATACGCGCCTCGCGCGGATCCCCATCCAGATCGGTGGCCACAATCAACCGCGCCCCGGCCAGCGCGTCACTGTCCCGCATCACCGCCCCTTTGCCACCGGACATCACGAACCGCGGCGCATCCCCCTTGCGGCGCAACCCGATCCGGTCGGGATAGGCCAGCGCCGCCATCTCTGCCGGGCTAAACGCACCCACCCCCGCAGGGGCCCGCGACCGCAGCCGCTTACCCTCGGCCCGGATCCGCTCCAGCGCACCACGATCCACCTGATAGGGGCGGCGGGCCGCAAACCCACGCGGATCGCGCAGTGCCTCTAACCGCAAGCCCAGATCACAGGGCGCGCCGCGCAACGGGTCACGATCCGCAATAAGCGCCGCCAGCATCGCCGCCTCTGGCCCGGCGCAGGCCAGCATATGCGCCAAACGCGGATGCAGGGGCAGGGCTGCCAGCACCCGCCCATGCGCAGTAATCAACCCCTTATCGTCCAGCGCCCCTAACAGCCGCAGCAACCCGCGTGCCTCGGCCAGCGCACCTTCTGGTGGCGGCGTCAGAAACGCCAGCGCGCCCGGATCCGCGCCCCATAACGCCAGTTCCAGCGCCAAGCCGGTCAGATCCGCCGCCTCGATCTCGGCCGGTGGAAACGCCCGCTGTGCGCCTTCTTCGCCGCGCGTCCACAGCCGGTAACAGACGCCTTCCGCCACCCGGCCAGCGCGTCCGGTGCGCTGGGTGGCCTCGGCACGGGTCACCCGCTCGGTCACCAGCCGCGACATGCCGGACCCGGGGTCAAACCGGGCGCGGCGCGACTGCCCCGCATCCACCACCACCCGCACATCTTCGATGGTCAAAGAGGTCTCGGCAATCGACGTCGCCAGCACCACCTTGCGGCCCGTATGCCCCTTAGCCAAAGGTGCAATCGCCGCCCGTTGCTCGGCAAAGGGCAGCGCCCCGTACAGCGGCCGTATCTCGCAGCCCTGCGGCAATTTTTGCGCCAACGCACCTGCTGCCCGGCGAATCTCGCCTTCACCCGGCAGGAACACCAATATGCCGCCCCCCGTCGCCACCGTTCCCCCCGTCGCCCGGGTATCCAGCTCCGCCTGAACCACCAGATCCACCAGCGCATCGCCCCGCCGTGCCTTCGGCCCCAACGGACGCTCTAACCAGCGGGTCTCAACCGCAAAACTGCGCCCTTCCGAGGTGATCAGCGGCGCGCCCATCAGCGCACTTACCGGCCCGGCATCCAAAGTCGCCGACATCGCCATCAGCACCAGATCATCCCGCAACGCCCCGGCGACTTCCAAACACAGCGCCAGCCCCAGATCGGCATTCAGCGAGCGTTCGTGGAACTCATCAAAGATCACCGCGCCGATGCCCGGCAGATCGGGCTGTGATTGCAACATCCGGGTCAAAATGCCCTCGGTTACCACCTCGATCCTGGTGGCGCGCGACACTTTGCTTTGCCCGCGAATGCGATAGCCCACGGTTTGCCCAACCGGTTCCCCCAGTGTCTCGGCCATGCGCTCCGCAGCGGCGCGCGCTGCCAACCGGCGCGGCTCCAGCATCACAATCCGGCCCTGCACCAGCCCGGCGTCTAACAAGGCCAGCGGCACCCGCGTGGTTTTGCCCGCCCCG
The DNA here is from genome assembly GCA_047639325.1 of Paracoccaceae bacterium. Lineage (GTDB taxonomy): Bacteria > Pseudomonadota > Alphaproteobacteria > Rhodobacterales > Rhodobacteraceae > NVQY01. The sequence continues at coordinate 12,232 of JBLINN010000028.1, forward strand.
GGGGGCGCCTGCAATACGGCCGTCCCGTGGGCGCGCAACGCAGCAATCAGATCTGGCAGAACCAAATCTATGGGCAAAGGCGTTATCATCGCCGGGTTATCGCCAATGCAGACGACCGCGTCCAGCGCCGACGCCCTAATCACCGGCACGGCGCAAACAAACAGATCTCCCCCTTTCCCCAACCTCTCTGGACAATCCCCGCCCTGCCACGGCATGTAAGGCGCGGCAAAACAGGGCGCTGGGCATGGATATCACAGAACTAGCTGACAGAATCTTAACCGGCGACCGCCGCGCATTGGCCCGCGCGATAACCCTGGTCGAAAGCCGCCGTGCCGACCACCGGGTTCAGGCAATGATGCTGTTGGACCAATTGGCCAGCCACCACCGCCAGGCCCTGCGCATTGGCCTGTCCGGCACGCCAGGAGTGGGAAAATCCACCTACATCGAAAGCTTCGGCTTGATGCTGACAGGGCAGGGGCTGCGGGTGGCGGTGCTGGCGGTCGACCCCAGTTCAGCCCGCTCCGGTGGATCCATCCTGGGCGATAAAACCCGCATGGAAAGGCTCAGCCGCGACCCCAACGCCTTTATCCGCCCCTCGCCCAGCCAAACCCACCTCGGCGGTGTCGCCCGCCGCACCCGCGAAGCGGTGGCCCTGTGCGAGGCCGCAGGCTATGACGTGGTGCTGATCGAAACTGTGGGTGTCGGCCAGTCAGAAACCATGGTGGGCGAAATGTCGGACCTGTTCGTGCTGCTGCTGGCCCCGGCGGGCGGCGACGAACTGCAAGGCGTGAAGCGTGGCATCATGGAAATGGCCGATCTGATCCTGGTCAACAAAGCCGACGGAGACCTGAAACCCGCCGCCACCCGCACCTGCGCCGACTACGCCGGTGCGCTCAGACTGCTGCGCAAACGCGCCCAGGACCCGCCCGGCTTCCCCAAGGCGATGCTGGTCTCGTCGCTGGATCAAACCGGGCTCGCCACCGCCTGGGACGAAATGCAGGCCCTGACCAGCTGGCGACGCGACAATGGCTACTGGGACACACGGCGCGCCGATCAGGCCCGGTTCTGGTTCACCGAGGAATTGCGCCAGGCGCTGCTGGCCCGCCTGGAAACCCCAACATGGCGCGCCCGAATCGCCACCCTGGGCGACCGCGTCGCGAGGGGCGCACTCGGCCCCGCCGCCGCCGCCCAACAGGTGCTGAAAGACCTCGACACCCCTTGATCTTTCTTTGATCTTTTTCTTGTTGATAAATATTCGCGCCGCAGGCCCGTCCCGGAACGGGACAAATTCAGACCGCCCGTCCCGGAACGGGACAAATTCAAGCCTCTCCGCCCTGGAATGGACCATTCCCCGCACCTCCCACATCAATCCCGCATTATTCACCGCCCCCATCTTGACCCGCCCGGTGATTCCTCCTAAACGCATTCAACCAGTTTACGGGTGCCGCTTTTGGCCGCGCCCATTATGATTTGGCACCGGCTTCGCCCACCGCCAACCTAGACCAAAGGATGAACCCATGTCGCGCCGCTGCGAACTGACCGGAAAAGGCCCGATGTCTGGCAACAATGTCAGCCACGCCAAAAACAGAACCCGCCGCCGGTTTCTGCCGAACCTTAATGATGTGACCCTGCAGTCCGAAACGCTGGGCCGTGGCATCAAGATGCGGATCTCGGCCGCTGCCCTGCGCACCGTCGATCACCGTGGTGGTCTGGACGCGTTCCTGGCAAAAGCCAAGGATGACGAGCTGTCCACAGGCATCCTGAAAGTGAAAAAAGAAATCGCCAAGGCAGCTGCCGCAGCCTGACTTTCGGTCTGACAGCAGTCAGACCTTTGGCGATTTCAGATACACACTGACAGCCCCGTGCGCCCGCGCGGGGCTTTTGGCATTTGCCCTTGCACGCCCTTGGGTTGCGCGCCTATACCCTGCGCCAGAATGCATTCAACCTTTCGCACATACCTAGCCCTTGTCCTGGCGCTGATGCTGGTCCTGACCGGGCAAAGCATGGCCATCGCGCGCGGGGCCAGCGGCCCGGCAGGCGAAATGGTGCTGTGTACAGGCACCGGCCCGGTACTGATCTATGTCGACGAAAACGGCACCCCCACAGCGCCACGGCAATATTGCCCTGACTGCGCGCTATCCCTGCTGGTGGATATGCCCAGCCCCGACGCGGTGCTGATGCCCGTGGCGGTCCGCGCGGCGGAGCTGACGGGAATTGCACCTGCCCTGACGCGCCTGCAGTCCAGGCTGCGCGCCACCGCCCGCGGGCCGCCGCTGATCGTCTGACCCCACCCCCTTAATCTCTCAGACACATCTGCACAAAAAGGAGAGACGCAATGTCTTTCAAATCCACACTGCTGGCAGCCGCTGCTGCCGTTTCCCTTGCTCTGCCCACCTTTGCCCTGCCGGGCGCCGCCATGGCCGAAAGTATCGGCCCAATGGTGGTCAACGACCCCTATGCGCGGGCCTCGACCGCGATGTCCAGCTCAGGGGCTGCATTCATGGAACTGGTCAATATCGGCGCCGAAGATGACCGGCTGATTGCGGCGCATTCCGATGTCGCCGAACGGGTGGAACTGCACACCCATATCGAAGACGCCAATGGCGTGATGCACATGCGCGAAGTCGAAGCCGGCGTTCCGGTCCCGGCAGGCGAGACACATGCGCTGGCGCGCGGTGGTGATCACGTGATGTTTCTGGGCCTGAACACCTCGTTGAATCAGGGTGATATCATCTCCCTGACACTGACCTTTGAAAAGGCCGGTGACGTGGTGGTCGAAGTGCCCGTGGACCTAAAGCGCAAACCGATGCATGGCGGTATGAAGCACGGTCAGATGAAGACCGGCGGCTAAGGGGGGAACGCCCGATCTCAGGCTGCGATGCAGCCATCGGTCGGGCGTGGGTCGGGCCAATTTGGCCAGCCCCGGCGTTGCGCTATCGTGCCAGCAGGTCCTGAACCCAAGCCGGGACAATCTGCGAGGCTTTGCCAAACCGGGTTTCGGCAAAGGTGCTGACGGTGTCGGACGGCTCCAGGTTCAACTCCACCGTATGCGCCCCACTTTCCGCCGCCTCTTGCACAAAGCTGGCGGCGGGATAAACCTGACCCGAAGTGCCAATAGCCGCAAATAAATCCGCGCCCGCCAGATGGGCGTAAATCCGATCCATTTGATACGGCATCTCCCCAAACCACACGACATCGGGCCTTGATGTGGGCGCGGCGCAAGCCGGGCAACGCTCGCCCACCTGCATGGTTTCCGGCGCGGCCCAGCGATGCCCGCAGGCCGAACACAGCGCCCCGGCCAGTGTGCCATGCATATGCAGCACGCCTTTGGCGCCCCCCGCCTCGTGCAGCGCATCGACGTTCTGGGTGACAATCACCACCTCTGACGGCCACTGATCCTGCAGCCGCGCCAGCGCCAGATGCGCCGGGTTTGGCCGCGCCTCTGCCGCATTGGCCCGCCGCGCATTATAAAACGCCTGCACCAGGCCCGGATCGCGGGCAAACCCCTCTGGGGTTGCCACATCGTCAATCCGGTATTGCGACCACAACCCGCCCTTGTCGCGAAACGTCCCCAACCCGCTTTCCGCCGATATCCCGGCCCCGGTCAGGATGACGATCTTGGTCACTGCAACACATCCAAAGCGATGGTTTTTGCGGCCTCATATTCGGGGGGCTCTTCAAAGAACCCATAGGTGGAATGGGTGTCTTTGCGATAGATGTCACCATGATACAACCGGCCAGGCCCTTCATGTGACGCATTGGTAAAATCGTAAGAATCAATGGAAAAGCCCTCAGAATAACATGTCCGGTTATCCGGCAGAAAGACAAAAACCTTGGCAAAAAGCCCCACCAGCGGGTCCAGCCGAAAGGCCGGGATTTGCCCGTTTCTGGTGTCAGTCGTTTCGATATGTTCCAGCGTCTGATCCCGGGGGGCCAGGAAACCGCCCCAATCCTTCATGGCGCATTGCGTTTCATAAGGGTCTTTTGGGGCTGGTACCCGAGGCGGACTATCTGAGTTCTGCGCAGCCGCAACAGTCGCCAGTAAACACAACAGCAGGTGCGAAACCGCTTTGATAATCAGTCGAAAACCCGGCATTCTGAACCCGCCCCTATCTGTAAAAGCGTCGCCACCATGCCCCTAAAAATCCTGTTTGTCTGCCTTGGAAACATCTGCCGCTCCGCCGCTGCCGAGGGCGTTTTCCGCGCCTTGGCACCAGAGATGCAAACTGACAGCGCCGGCACCTCCAACTGGCATGTGGGCGAGCCGCCCTATGGCGCAATGCAACAAGCCGCCCGCGCCCGCGGGGTCGATATTTCCGGCCTGCGCGCCCGCCAATTCGAACCCGTCGATTTCACCAGCTTTGACCTGATTTTGGCGATGGATGCCCAAAACTTGCAGGATATCGAGGCCTTGCGCCCGCCAAATTGTCCCACGCCTGTGCAGCTGTTCACCAACTACGCCGCCAAAACCGGCGCCAATCATGTGCCAGATCCCTATTACACCCGCGATTTCGACGGCGTGCTGGATTTGATCGAAACCGCCGCCCTTGGGCTGCACCAAGCCCTCACAGCTTAAGAAAACACAAAACTGCGCCAGCGCGGTGGTGGCCGCAAAGCCCTCAGTCCACCGCGTCAATCACCTGCAACTGCCCCGCCAGCCACGGCAACCGGGCGATGCCGGGATCAATCATCTGGCTCTGCACCAGATGCCGCATGGTCTGTGCCACGTCGCGCGGCACCCGGTCGGCCCAATCAGCCCCGGCAAACAGCGAAATCCTGCGCGAAAACGGCGCAAACGGCAGGGCAAAGGCATCAATCTGGTCATGAAACCGCGCCGCCCGCATATAGCCCAGCGGCGTGGTCACCGCCCAGCCGATCCGCCGCGCCACCATCGCCACCAACGCCAGATGGCTGCCAATCTCAAACCGCTCTTCAAATGCCAGGTTTTCGCGGGCCAGATGCGCCTCGATCTGCTGGCTGATCAGCTGATCGCTGGAGTAACGCAGCAGCGGCAAATCCTGCAACGCCCCCATGATATCCCCCGGATCGCCAACCGCCCCCTTGGGCGCGACCAGCATGAACGGATCGCGCACCAGCGGGTATTCAACAACCCCGCTATGCACTTCTCCGGTACTGGCAGCCACCGCGATATGCAGGCGCTGGGCGGCCATCGCCTCGCTGATGGCAAGGCTGGGCGCGGTGATCAGCTTGAACCGGCATTTGGTCAGGCTGTCGGCCAGAATGGTCACCAATCGTGGCGTCAGGTCATTGTCGAAATCGTCGATCAACCCGATGCTCAGCGTGCTGAGATGGCTCAGATCCATCACCGTCAATTCGCTCTGCGCCAGCCGCAATTCGCTTAGCACCGTATCGGCGCGCGCCAGAAACGACCGCCCCGCAGGGGTCAGCCGCATCGGACGGCGCGCGTGATCCAGCAGATCAACCCCCAGCGCGGTCTCCAGATTGCGCATCTGCTGGCTGACGGCAGGCTGGCTTAACCCGGTCACCCCCGCCGCTTGCGCCACAGACCCGGTGCTGGCCAGGGCCTGAAACACCTCTAATCCGCGCAATGTCAGACCTTTCATCATGGCCTTTGCCCCCTTTGCCAGTTTCGCCTTTTGTGAAACTCCTGTCGGGGGCGGTCAAGGGGCGTGTTCGCCGCAAATTCCCGCGCTGCGTGATTTCCCCCCCTTCCAACGGCGACGCGGCGGACATTCATGTGGACATTCACCTTGCTAAATCCCCAAACCCGGCAACACTGGCGCCACCCGCCCTCCAAGGACCCGCCCCATGAACCTCACCAAATTCCCCCGCATCCGCTTGGCCCATCTGCCAACCCCGCTGGAACCGCTGCCACGGCTGACAAAGCTGCTGAACGGCCCGGAAATCTGGATCAAACGCGACGATTGCACCGGGCTTGCGACGGGCGGCAACAAAACCCGCAAGCTGGAATACCTGATGGCCGAGGCACAGGCACAAGGCGCTGATATCATCCTGACCCCGGGCGCCACCCAATCCAACCACGCACGCCAGACCGTGGCCGCAGCGGCGCGGATGGGACTGGACTGTACCCTGCTGCTGGAAGAAGGCGCGGCCTTTGATCAGCAAACCTACCGCACCAACGGCAACATGCTGCTGAACACCCTGCTGGGCGCCACCGTGGAACAGCGCCCACCCGGGTGCGATATGAACGCCGAAATGGCGACCCTGGCGGATCAATTGCGGGCCGAAGGGCGCAGGCCTTACTGCATCCCCATCGGCGGCTCAAACGCCACCGGCGCGCTGGGCTATGCCAATTGCGCGCTGGAACTCATGACCCAATGCGTCGCGCTGGACCTGAATATCGACCATATCATACACGCCACCGGGTCCTCAGGCACCCAGGCGGGGCTGATCACGGGGCTAAGGGCAATGAATTCGCCGGTTGGTGTGACCGGCATCGGGGTTAGCCGACCCAAAGAGGTGCAAGAGGAAAACGTGTTCACCCTGGCGCTGCAAACCAGCGACAAACTGGGCTGCCCCGGCGTTGTCAGCCGCGCGGATGTGGTCGCCAATGCCGACTATATCGGCGCGGGCTATGGGCTGCCCGCCGCCGATACCCTGGCCGCAATAAACCTCTTTGCCCGGGCCGAGGCGATCCTGCTGGACCCGGTCTATACCGGCAAAGGCGCGGCGGGGCTGATCGACCTGATCCGCAAAGGGCAGTTCACCAAAGACCAGCGGGTGGTATTCCTGCATACCGGCGGCGCGATTGGGCTAACGGCCTACACCCACGCCCTTACGCAAAACACCCCGCTCTGACCCACGCAGACCGCCGTAGGGTGTGCTTTCAGCGCACCTTCACACCAAGCGGGCAGGGCGAAAGGTGCGCAAAATGCACACCCTACGGCGGTGCGTGTCAACCCAAGGTCAGCCGCAGGTTTTGCGGGCCTTCTCGCCAAAGGCCTTATAGCGTTTCCACAACACTTCATCGCTGCTCCGGTCCGACTGGCGGACCTCCTGCGCCTGGTGCGGATCGCTGAACCATTTGGCGACCTTGCGCCGTTCCGTCAGATTAAGGCTGGAATTGGCGACCTTCTGGATGCAACTGCACAATTGCGCCGACGCCGCCCGATCCGAATTGCGGCAAGCGCGGTCAATCACGCCAATCCCGGCCATAACAGGCGTCGCGGGCGTCAAGATTGCAACGCACAGCGCGACCAAAACCAGTTTCTTCATATCATCGCCCCATTTTCACCTCCGCCGGGTCTGTCACCCTATTGGCGGAATTTGGCGAAGTATGGCGCAAAGCAAGATGCTGTTCAATTCCGTTAAAAACCACGCCGCAAAAGCTGGCTTATTCCCGCCGAAACCCGGGCTGCCCGCCCGCTTCGCTCAGGCCAAAAGCGTCACAAAACCCCATACGCCATCAATCCGATCCGGACGATAGCATATAACAATCCCCCTACGGTGGTTCCTGTCATCCCAAGCCGCGCCACCTTGTGCAAACGGCTGTCATGGACCGTCGCCAATCCATCCAACCCTTTCTCCCACAGCGGCGCCATCTTGGCGGTTCGGTTGAAAATCCGTGTTGCTGGGTCAGCCCCCGGCAAGCGCGGCGCCCCATCGGGTAGCGGCCCCATCGGGTCGTTCAGCAGCGCCGGGATGTCGGCGGCAAAATCCTTGGCCATGATATCTTCGCTCAGCGCGATCAGAACCGGTTTGGCCTCTTCCAACAGGGCTTTATCCGCGACGTCCAGCTCTTTCAGCGTCTGAACAGCCAGCAATTCCCGGTTGGCGGCAACATCCGGATGGGTGGCCCGCAACCCCCGCACGCCGTCCTGCAGGGTTTCCAGCAACGCAAGATTGTCCTCACTATCCGACAATTCGGCCGTGTCCCGGATTTGCCGCCGCAACCCGGAGACCACGGAGGTGAAATCCATCTCCAGCCGCTGTGGATCATTGCCATGGCGCGCAATTGGCAGCGTCAGCACCCGAACCTCGCGTGATCGCTCATTCAGACCATTTGCGCCCTGAACCGCATCTTCAAGCGCATCGCTCATCTGTCCAAGAAGGGCGCCAACAAAGGGCGCGTTCTGGATCGGGATCGGGACAGCGCGGAACAGATAGGTGTCTGGGTTGATCTCTACCGTTTCAGCAAGCGGCGTTGTGCGGATTCGGTATTCAGCCTGGATGCGTTTGATTTCAGTGGCCACAGTTTTGGGGCCCAAGGACCAAACGGCATCCTCTATTCCCGCCAGCCGTATTAGCAGGTTTTGATCCGGCAACGTTCCCGAAAGAAGATGCTCGTACCAAGTGATCCAAAAGTCAAAGGCACCGTCTGTTTCGACATTGGCGCGCGCTCAGTGTCCAACCCGAAACTAATTGAGTGATAACAGTTAATTGTGATTCCGTCGGATTGTCAAAGAAACGAAGGAGGACACAATGGTCTGGACTGTTATCACCCGTGCCCAATATGATCGCC
>JBLINN010000029.1:0-20303 GCA_047639325.1 Paracoccaceae bacterium
AAACTGCAAATGCCCTCATCAAGGCTGACCGTCTGTGGGTCGAAAAAAGGCCTTGCTCATAACGGATACTCTTCATAATTGGTTATGGGAAATTTTCCACACCCGATGATCAAGACGCGGTTGGGGCACTCTCCCAACCGGCGGGGGGGCGGAAAACCTATCTTCGCACGTCTGAAGACGCGCTTTTGGCGACAGAATTCCAGGTGGACATTCCGGAAAACTAAACCAAAATGGCACTGTTTGGCATGTTTCTGAAACGACGAAGGGCCGCCCGAAGGCGACCCTATCGTAAACCACTGGGGTACTGTGGTTAGTTGGAGCGGGCGAAGAGATTCGAACTCTCGACCCTAACCTTGGCAAGGTTATGCTCTACCCCTGAGCTACGCCCGCATCCTTGGGTGAGGCGTCAGATATAAACATCAAGCCATCGCCGCAAGAGGAAAATGCGGGTTCCGGGAAAAAAACCTAAGGCGCGACGGAATGCGTCTGCTGCGGCGTTTCAATTGTGACAACAAGGATCGGGGCTGAGGGGATAAAGGATGCGACGGCTGGAAAATCTGAGCCTGGCAATATTGGGCTGCGCCATCTTGCTGGCACTGCTTATTCGCTAGGCCATACCACCAAAACGCAGGGCAAACCGGCGCAGGATTTCGCCGGGTATGGTGACATCGGCGCTGTGGCAAATGTCGATCAGCGTGTCGGCCTGTTCGGGCGGGAAATAGCCGTGATCTTTGTAGATATGAATGCGTTGTTCAAAATCATGCGCGTCGGCCTCGGGGTGGAATTGCGTGGCATAGACGTTTTGGCCATAGCGGATCATCTGAAACGGGCAGGGGGCAGAGGCGACCAGATGCACGCAGCCAGGCGGCAGCGCCTGCACCGCTTCTTTGTGGCCGACAAAGGCTTGCCACTGCTTCGCCAGGCCAACAGTCAGCGGGTCGCTGGCGGCTTCGGGTGTCAGGGTGCAGGTCGAGGGGCCGACCGGCTCGCCGTATTGCGCTTTGCTGACGTTGCCGCCCAGGTGATGCGCCAGAATGCCAAGGCCATAGCAGCAGCCCATAAACGGGTGATCTGCGGCGATGATCTGCGGCATCAGCCCCATGATTTCACCTTCGATACGCGCGTCGATGTCTGATTTTTTGTCGGCCGGGTCGCTGACACATCCCGGCCCGCCGCCAACAATCACCCCGGCATAATCGGTCACATCTAGGCCGGTTGGCAGTGGGTCCCGGTCCAACCGGATGCGGTGGCTGCGATCCGCAGGCAGGGCGGCGCGGTTCAGGATTGACGTATATTCGGCATCCGAGGCATCAGTTTCGGGGCGCAGTTGCAGGATTAGAAAGGGTTTCATATTGGGGCCTTGGGTGTCGTCATCATAAAAGAGATCACCAAATTCGATCCAGAAATGCAGTCGTGCGCCCTAGACAGCAAACGGCCAGAATACCAGGATTGCCGGGATTGATACGGCGATCACCAGAATCTCCAGCGGCAGCCCCATACGCCAGTAGTCGCCAAACTGATAGCCGCCGGGTCCCAGAATAAGCGTGTTGTTCTTATGCCCGATCGGCGTCAGGAACGCCGCCGAGGCCGCCACCGCCACCGCCATCAAAAACGGATCGGGCGAGACCCCCAGCGTATTGGCCATCTGGATGCCCACCGGGGCGGCGACAATTGTGGTGGCGGTGTTGTTCAGCACGTCCGACAGGGTCATCGTGACCACCATCAGCACCGTCAGGATCGCCCAGGCGGGCATGCCTTGGGTTAGCCCGATCAAGGCCCCTGAAATCAGCTCGGTACCACCGGATGTTTCCAGCGCGGCGCCCAGCGGGATCATCGACCCCAGCAGCACCACAACCGGCCATTCCACATGGTCGTAAATTTCCGATATCGGCAGGATTTTGGCCAGCACATAGGCAATCACCACCAGCCCCAGCGCCACGGGCAGATAGACCAGCCCGAAACTGGCCGCGGCCACCGCCCCGCCAAACAGACCAATCGCCAGCCAGACCTTTTCATTGGCCGTCACCGCCAGCCCGCGTGTCGCCAGCGGCAGGCAGCCCAGCCATACAGTCACATCCGGTCCGCGCCCCTGCGGGCACAGCAATAACAGGATATCGCCGGGCAAGACCTCGGTCTGGCGCACATGCGCGGTGATTTGCTGGCCCTGACGGGACAGGCCCATCATCACGGTGTTCTGTCGCCACGCCAACCCCAGCGCCTGCGCCGTCTTGCCTGCAATGCGCGCGGTTTCGGGCACCACCACCTCGACCACTTCCAGTCCTTCGCCGGCGGCCGTCAGGTGTTCCTGCCGCCGGTCGTCGGAAAAGTTCAGCGACAGGGCGGCGCGGAATTCATCCAACGCCTCGGGGGCGGCCTCTAGCACCAGCGCGTCACCAGCCTGAAGGATGGTGTTGGCGGCGCGGCCATAGCGGCGTACGCCGTCGCGGATCAGGCCCAGAATGGCGACTTCGCTTTTGTCGGCAACCTCGTTCAGCTCGGCCAGCCGTTTGCCGATATGCGGGGACTCTTCGGGCACTGTCAGTTCGGCAATATACTGCGCCAACTCGCCAGAGCCGCTGGCGTCGTCGCCACGATCCGGGATCAGTCGCCAGCCGACCAGTGCGACAAATATCAGCCCGGCAAGGGCCGCAATCCCGCCCACCGGGGCGAAATCGAACATGCCAAATGGCTCGCCCAACGCCTCGGCGCGGATCGACGCGATGATGATATTGGGCGGCGTGCCGATCAGCGTGACCATGCCGCCCAGAATGGTGGCAAAGCTAAGCGGCATCAGCGACAGGCCCGGCGTGCGCCCGGCCTTGCGCGCGGTCTGGATGTCGACCGGCATCAGCAATGCCAGGGCGGCGACGTTGTTCATAAAGGCCGACAGCACCGCGCCGATGCCGCCCATCAGCGCGATATGTGCGCCCAACCCACGCGTGGAATCCACCAATGTGCGGGTGATCAGGAACACCGCCCCGGATCGCACCAGCCCGGCAGACACGATCAGCACCAGCGCCACCACAAGCGTCGCCGGGTGGCCAAAGCCGGAAAAGGCGTCTTTGGTGGGCACCACGCCCAGCACCACGCCAACCATCAGCGCGGAAAACGCCACCATATCATAGCGGAACCGACCCCATAGCAGCAGGCCAAAGACCGCGCCAAACAGCGCAAACAGAATAATTTGATCAGTTGTCATGCGCGCACTTTACCCAGATGCGCGGCCTCGGCAACCGGCGATCCACCCCGGCGCGCCTTTGCACGCCTTGATCCCCCGGCGTGGTCAGGTCTATATGGGCGCCAATCAGGTTATCAGAACGGGAATGCACCATGGCTGGCCACTCAAAATGGGCGAATATTCAGCACCGCAAAGGGCGTCAGGACGCCGCGCGGTCCAAGCTGTTTTCCAAGCTCAGCAAAGAGATCACCGTTGCCGCCAAAATGGGCGACCCCGATCCGGACAAGAACCCGCGCCTGCGCATGGCGATCAAGGAAGGCAAAAGCCTGTCGCTGCCCAAAGAGGTGATCGACCGCGCGATCAAGAAAAGCCAGTTGGGCGACGGTGATGAATACGAAGAAATCCGTTACGAAGGCTATGGCCCCAACGGGGTGGCGGTGATTGTCGAGGCGATGACCGATAACCGCAACCGGACGGCCAGTGTTGTGCGCTCGACCTTTTCCAAGAATGGCGGCAATCTGGGGGAAACAGGCTCGGTCGGGTTCATGTTTGATCGCAAGGGTGAGGTGACGTATCCGGGCAGCGCAGGCGACGCGGATGCGGTGATGATGGCCGCGATCGAGGCCGGGGCCGAGGATGTGGAAAGCTCGGAAGACGGGCATGTGATCTGGTGTGCGGACACCGACCTGAATGATGTCTCCACCGCGCTAGAGGTTGAATTGGGCGACAGCGATAGTACCAAGCTGGTGTGGCGGCCGACGACGACCACCGAAATGGATCTGACGGGTATGGAAAAGCTGATGAAGCTAATTGATGCGCTGGAAGATGATGACGATGTCCAACGGGTGACGACGAATTTTGAGGCGTCCGACGAGGTGATGGAACAGCTGTAGGTGGTTCCTATTGCGCCCTGCCACGCCGGTTTAGTTGTTTGACAAATTGCGCTGATTGCATGACTTTGGTGACAACGCTGGCTGCAGGAACCTGTGCAACTGAATGGATCATTCTGGTCGCTGAATTCTGAAAAAGGGAAACTTGGCATGGGTATGTTGAGAAAGCACCTGATTGTGCCGGTCTTGGCCCTCGTCGCAAACGGGATCGGGTTGGCACCGCTGCTGGCCGAAGAATCTGGCGAGTATGAAATTGGTGAGGCCGAAGGCCCGCATATCGTCGAGTTGTTTATGGGCAATACCCGGGGTGAAACGCATACCGGCTATGAAAACGCTTTTTCTGCCGGAGTTTCCTATAACTATTTGCTTAATCCGACGGTCTCGGTCGGCGTGATGGCTGAATATGCATCCGACCCATTGGACAGCTGGGTTGTCGGCGCGCCGATTGTTTTCCGGGTCGGCGAGGGGTGGCAGTTGACAACAATGCCTGGCATCGAGCGTGAACACGGTGAGTCCGAGTTTCTGTTTCGGTTAGGCGTCGGCTATGAAATCGAGATGTCAGGCTATTCGCTCAAACCCGAGGTGAACGCCGATTTTGTCAATGGCGAGGTTGCCTTTGTGACCGGGGTAAGCATCGGCTTTCGGTTCTGAGAAAGCAACCTGTTGGGTTCTACGGGGCGATCAGCCCTTTTTGCGCCGCTTTTCGCACCGCTTTGGTCACGGGTTCCAACGCCGGGGCCATGATCCGGCTGATTTGCCAGGTCAGCGGCACGTCCAGTGTTGCATTCGGGATCAACGGCACCAACCGTCCGTTGCGGATATGGCCGCGCTGACCTCGCCGCGTTTCAGCCAGTCGGCGCTGTGATCCTGATCGTCGATCACCAGATCAAACAGCACATCCGGCACCGCCGCCAGTGCTGCCACAAACCAGGTGGCCAGGCTGTCGGCGTTCAGCGCAATCCGCAACCGCCCCGGCCCGGACGTATCGCCCAGCGATAAATCGCGGCTTAGCTGAGCCTCTAGCAACCCCACATCCTCGGCATGTTTGGCCAGCCGTACCCCGGCAGGCGTGCCGGTGCAGGGCGATCCGCGGTGGATTAACGAGGTGCCAACCCGGTCTTCCAGCGCTTTGATGCGTTGCGAGATCGCCGACGGTGTGACCGACAGGTCGGCCGCAGCGGCGTCAAAGCTGCCGCGCCGCAATACGGCGGCAAGGGCGGCGAGGTGATGGGGGTCGAACTGCATTAGCGCAGCTTACTTGCGCTTATCATAATTAACTGGATTACGCAGGTGCGTCCACATAGTCAAATGCCAGCCGTACTAAAGGACATCCAATGCCCCCTGCATTCTTTCCCGGTTTCATCTTGGGCTTCAGCCTGATTCTGGCCATTGGTGCGCAAAACGCCTTTGTGCTGCGCCAGGGGTTACGCAGCGAACATGTGTTCTGGGTCTGCCTGACCAGCGCGCTGTCAGATGCGGTGTTGATCGCCGCCGGGGTGGCCGGGTTTGGCGCGTTGGCCAGCGCGGTGCCGTGGTTTGAAACAGTGATGCGCTATGGCGGTGCAACTTTCCTGATCTGGTACGGCGCGATCAACCTGCGCGCGGCCCGGCGTGGCGGGGCAAGTTTGCAGGCGGCGGATGCCCCGCCCGCCCGGTTGGGGGCGACGCTGGCCATGTTGTCGGCCTTCACTTGGCTAAACCCGCATGTCTATCTGGATACGGTGGTGCTGCTTGGGTCAGTCTCGGCGCAATACCAAAACCGGTTCAGCTTTGGCCTTGGGGCTGTGACCTCTAGCTTTGTGTTTTTCTTCGGCTTGGGTTACGGCGCGCGCCTGTTTGCACCACTTTTTGCCAGACCGCGTGCCTGGCAGGTGCTGGACGCGGTGATCGGGATCACCATGTGGGTCATCGCGGGCAAATTAATTGCCATGTGAAGGGTTGTGTGGGGCAGCGAATGGGTATTCAAGCAATTCATGACCCTTGCCTCGTCACCGCGCCCCTTGGTGGGAATGTTCTGGATGCTGGTGACCGGCCTGTGCTTTGTCGCCGTCACCGTGATGGTCAAGATCATGGGGCCGGGCATGCCCCCCGCCCAAGCCGCTTTTCTGCGTTATCTGCTGGGGTTGGTGTTTCTGGTGCCAATGATGCGCCCGATGTTGAACACCCGCCTGACCCGGGGCCATTGGGGGCTGTTTGGCCTGCGCGGGCTGCTGCATTCGGTTGGCGTGGGGATGTGGTTTTTTGCGATGACCCGGATACCGCTATCTGAACTGACGGCGATGAACTATCTCGCACCGGTTTATGTAACGATCGGTGCCGCGCTGTTTCTGGGCGAAAAGCTGGCCGCGCGCCGGATTGCTGCGGTGGTGCTGGCGCTGATCGGCACGGCAGTCATCCTGCGCCCCGGTTTTCGCGAGGTCAGCCCCGGCCATTTGGCGATGCTGGTGGCGGCGCTTGTCATGGGCGGGTCCTATCTGCTGGCCAAGGTGCTGGTGGACGAGGTCAGCCCGGCGGTGGTTGTCAGCATGTTGTCGATCTTTGTTACCATTGTTTTGGCGCCGTTTGCCGCCTTGGTCTGGGTCACGCCCAGTTGGGGCGAAATCGGTCTTTTGTTCTGTGTCGCCTGTTTTGCCACGGCGGGGCATTACACCATGACGCTGGCCTTTCGCGCCGCCCCGGTCACAGTCACCCAGCCGGTGACGTTCCTGCAACTGGTCTGGGCCGTCGCCATTGGGGCGCTGTTTTTCGGCGAACCAGTGGATACCTGGGTGGTCATCGGCGGCAGTATTATCCTGGCCGCGATCAGTTTCATCACCTGGCGCGAGGCGGTGTTGAACCGCCGACCGATCACTCCGCCGACCCCCGCCACCAAAGTCTAAAACCGCAACCCATTTGTCACCGGCGCGCCGCCAAGTTTAAGTTGGTTTGCGGGCATTGGAACAGGGCGTATCATCATGACTTCACTGAAAATCGCAGCGATTGCCGGTCTGGTACCGCTGGCCCCTGTGGCCGGGTTTGCCGGGTTGGAATTCTGCAACGATACCGAGGCCCGCCAAACCGTTGCGGTGGGCTAAAAGGCAGACGGAGCTTGGGTGTCCGAAGGCTGGTGGAACATTGCCGCCGGGGATTGCAAAACGCCCATCCGCGGTGATCTGAAAAACCGGTATTACTATTATATGACCAAGTCCAAGGGCTGGAATTTTTGGGACGAAAAATTCCGGTTCTGCACCACGTCAGATGCGTTCACCATCACCGGGGACGAAGATTGCGCCGGCCGGGGGTATGACAGTAACCATTTTCGCAAGATCGACACCGGCAAAACCGGCAAACGCCGCACACAGTTTCTGGCCGCCTTTTCGACGCGCGTCACGCCGGCACCAACACCTATGATGGCGGCTATACCAGTCTGGAACATCAGAGCATTCAGGACTGGTGCGATAGGTTCGAAGGCGCGGGGCCTTACCTTTATGCACGCGAACAGGAATCCGGCGAGTATTTTTGCTATGCTATTGACTCCATTGACCAGTTATCAATGGTACTGATGTATCTTCCGGGTGGCAACTTTCTGGAATATCGCAAGCTGGACTGAGGCGCCTAGTCGGTTTTCCGGGGGGCGGGGCGCAGGAAACCCTGCGATCATTTTTTATTGATTGACGAGTCAATAGGCAACCTCTAGCGTTTCTGTGCCACCAAAAGGAACGCACCGAAATGCCGAAGCTGGGAATGGAGCCGATCCGCCGTGATGCGTTGGTCAACGCGACAATCGCGGAAATCGGTGCGGCGGGATCGCTGGATGTCACCGTCAGCCGGATCGCCAAACGGGCCGGTATGTCCAGCGCGTTGGCGCATCACTATTTTGGCGGCAAAGAACAGATTTTTCTGGCCGCGATGCGCCGTATCCTGACCGGGTATGGGGAAGAAGTGCGCGCCGAGCTGGCCAAAGCCGCCCCAGATCAGCGGGCCGCCGCGATCATTCGCGCCAATTTCGCGCAATCCTGCTTTGCCCCGGAAAAGATCAGCGCCTGGATGACGTTTTATGTGTTGGCGCAAAGCAATCCGCAGGCCCTGCGCCTGTGGCGGATCTATCAGCGCCGCCTGCGGTCCAACCTTAGTCACGCGTTGCGCCCGCTGGTGGCCGATGCCACCGCTGATGCGGCCGTGCTGGCCGCCTTGATTGACGGTCTTTACCTGCGCTCGGCGCTGCATGATCCCGAGACCTCGCAGATCGCCACCCGTCAGGCGCTGGCGGTTCTGGACATGTTGTTGCAGGCCAAGGAAAGGCCAGTTCAATGAGCGCGCCGAATATTCTGATTGTCATGGTCGATCAGCTGAACGGCACGCTGTTTCCCGACGGACCAGCCGACTGGCTGCACGTCCCCAACCTGAAAAAGCTGGCCGCAAAGTCCACGCGTTTCACCAATACCTATACCGGATCGCCGCTGTGCGCGCCCGGGCGGGCCAGCTTTATGTCCGGTCAATTGCCCTCGCGCACCGGTGTCTATGACAATGCCGCCGAATTCCGCAGCGACATCCCAACTTACGCGCATCACTTGCGTCGGGCGGGCTATTACACCTGCCTGTCGGGCAAGATGCATTTTGTCGGCCCGGATCAGCTGCACGGCTTTGAAACCCGCCTGACCACCGATATCTACCCGGCTGATTTTGGCTGGACGCCCGATTACCGCAAGTCGGGCGAGCGCATCGACTGGTGGTATCACAACATGGGGTCTGTCACCGGCGCCGGGGTGGCCGAGATTTCTAACCAGATGGAATATGATGACGAGGTCGCGCACCACGCCAAGGCCAAACTGTATGATCTGGCGCGGGGTAACAATGCCCGCCCGTGGTGCCTGACCGTCAGCTTTACCCACCCGCATGACCCCTATGTGACGCGCAAGAAATACTGGGATCTCTACGAAGATTGCGCCCATCTGGCGCCAGATGTGCCCGCGATGCCCTATGATGATCACGACCCGCATTCCCAGCGGATATTCAACGCCAATGACTGGCGCAGCTTTGACATCACCGCCGACAATATCGCCCGATCGCGGCGAGCGTATTTCGCGAATATCTCATATCTCGACGACAAGATTGGCGAAATCCTGCAAGTAATGGAAGACACTAGGCAAGAGGCGATCATCGTCTTTGTGTCCGATCACGGCGACATGCTGGGCGAGCGCGGCCTGTGGTTCAAGATGAGCTTTTACGAAGGGTCTTCGCGGGTGCCGCTGATGATCTGCGCGCCTGACATGCCCGCCGGGCGGATCGACACGCCGGTCTCGACCATGGACGTCACGCCAACTCTGGGGGCGCTGGCCGGGGTGGCGATGGATGAAATCGCCCCCTGGACCGATGGCGAAAATCTGACCGCGCTGGCCAATGGGGTCGAACGCACCAGCCCGGTCGCCATGGAATACGCCGCCGAAGCGTCCGAGGCACCGCTGGTCAGCCTGCGCTATGGCAAATGGAAATATACCCGCTGTACGCTGGACCCGGACCAGCTGTTTGATCTCGATGCTGACCCGCACGAGTTCACCAATCTGGCCGACCACCCGGACCATCAAGGCACCCTGCAAACCCTGCGCGCCAAATCCGAATCCCGCTGGGATCTGGCCAAGTTCGATGCAGATGTGCGCGCCAGCCAGGCGGGGCGTCTGGTGGTCTACGAAGCCCTGCGCCAGGGCGGCTATTTCCCCTGGGATTACCAGCCTCTGCAACAAGCGTCCGAGCGTTATATGCGCAACCACATGGACCTGAACATTCTAGAGGACTCCCAGCGGTTCCCCCGGGGCGAATGATGCTTTTTCTGACCCTAAATATCCCCGCCGGAGGCCTGAAATCGCCGCGCAGCGGCCTTAACCAAGCGGAGCGTTGACATGCAAGCGGATTTCGTCATCGTCGGCGCCGGCAGCGCCGGTTGTGCCATGGCCTATCGACTGGCTGAATCGGGTGCCTCGGTTCTGGTGATCGAACATGGCGGCACCGACGCCGGGCCGTTCATCCAGATGCCCGCCGCGCTCAGCTATCCAATGAACATGGCGCGCTATGACTGGGGCTACAGCTCGGAACCTGAACCTTATCTGAACAACCGCCGTCTGGCCTGCCCGCGTGGCAAGGTGATTGGGGGCTCGTCCAGTATCAACGGCATGGTCTACGTGCGCGGCCACGCCAAGGATTACGATTATTGGGCCGAAACAGGTGCCGATGGCTGGGCCTATGCCGACGTGCTGCCCTACTTCAAACGCATGGAACACTGGCACGACAGCGGCCATGGCGGCGACGCCGATTGGCGTGGTAAAGACGGCCCGCTGCACATCACCCGTGGCCCGCGCGACAACCCGCTGTTTTCCGCCTTTGTAAAGGCCGGGCAACAGGCCGGGTATCAGGTGACGGATGACTATAACGGGCGCCAGCAAGAGGGCTTTGGCCCGATGGAACAAACCGTCTGGCAGGGCCGTCGCTGGTCCGCCGCCAATGCCTATCTGCGCCCGGCGCTGAAACGCCCCAATTGCGAGTTGCTGCGCGGGTTGGTGTCGCGCGTGGTCATTGAAGAAGGGCGAGCCGTCGGAGTCGAGGTGTTGCGCGGTGGCAAGCCTGAGGTGATCACCGCCCGCCGCGAGGTGATCCTGGCATCCGGATCCATCAATTCGCCCAAGCTGTTGATGTTGTCCGGCATCGGCCCGGTCGCGCATCTGGGCGAACATGGCATTGAAATTATCGCCGACCGCCCCGGCGTTGGCACCAACTTGCAGGACCATCTGGAGCTTTATATCCAGATGGCCGCCAAACTGCCGATCACGCTTTATAAGCACTGGAACCTGGTGTCCAAAGCGATGATCGGTGCGCAATGGCTGTTTACCAAAACCGGTCTGGGTGCCTCGAACCAGTTTGAAAGTGCCGCTTTCATCCGCTCGCGCGCCGGCGTGCCCTACCCCGATATCCAATACCATTTTCTTCCAATGGCGGTGCGCTATGATGGCAAGGCGGCGGCCGAGGGGCACGGGTTCCAGGCGCATGTCGGCCCGATGCGCTCGCCCAGTCGCGGCGGGGTGACGCTGCGTTCGACAGCACCGCAGGACGCCCCGGCGATCCGCTTCAATTATATGAGCCAGCCGCAGGATTGGGAAGATTTCCGCACCTGCATCCGCCTGACCCGCGAGTTGTTTACGCAAAAGGCGTTCCAGCCCTTTGTGGATCACGAAATCCAGCCGGGTATCGCCGCCCAAAGCGACGATGAACTGGACGCCTTTATCGCCCAACATGCCGAAAGCGCCTATCACCCCTGCGGCACTTGCCGGATGGGCCGCGCCGATGACCATCACGCGGTGGTGGACCCAACGGGGCAGGTGATTGGCGTCGATGCTCTGCGCGTCGCCGACAGCAGCATTTTCCCGCGCATCACCAATGGCAACCTGAACGGGCCGTCCATTATGGTGGGCGAGAAAATCGCCGATCATGTGCTGGGGCGCGACGCCCTGGCACGCTCGAACGACCAGCCCTGGAACCATCCCAACTGGGAAACCGCGCAGCGTTAACCTTTCTTAACGTATCTGGTTGAGTTGCGGCGCGGCTGCGCCCATATCCACGCTATGTTAAGGATTTGTACAGCGTTTGTTCTGATCTGTCTGCCATTGGCGGCCCTGTCTGGTCCGACCGGGACCATTCGGGTGATCGACGCCGATACCTGGGATGTGGGCGGGCAACGGGTGCGCCTGTTTGGTATCGACGCGCCGGAATTGGCCCAGACCTGCAAAAAGCCAGATGGCGCCACCTGGGCCTGCGGCGCTTGGGCAACCGAGCAAACCCATCAGCGGTATGCGGGCCACACCGCGCGCTGTGACGCGCTGGACAAAGATCGCTATGGCCGCATTGTGGCCCGCTGTTTTGTCGGCGGCCAGGACGCAGGCGGCGCACTGGTGACGGCGGGACTGGCTTATGCCTATCGCAGATATTCGCTGGATTATGTCAGCCATCACAGGTCAGCAAAGGTCGCAGGCCGGGGCCTGCACGCATCAAAAATGCAAGACCCCTCCGCCTTCCGCGCAACCCGCAGCATGGCATCCGATCCTGCCCCAACGGACAGCGCGTGTCGCATCAAAGGCAATATTTCGTCCAAAGGACAGCATATCTATCATCTGCCCGGCCAACACACTATGCGAAAACCAGAATCAGCGCAAATAAAGGCGAGCGGTGGTTCTGTTCCCAGACCGAGGCCACCCTTGCAGGCTGGCGAGGCGCCCGCAGATAGGTAAAAAACGCACCTTTTGACCCATCTATTTGATCCGCGTCAAAGTGGCCCGCGCGGACCCGTCCTAACCTTTGGTACAACATACCAAAACAGGAGCGAACAGATGTCACATACACCGCATGAGCTGGCCGAAGAATTTCCCGACAAAGCAGATGTTATGCACGCTTTGAAACAGACAGACGCCCATTTTGCCCGGCTTTCGGATGAATACCACGAGATCAACCGAACGATTCACCGCGCCGAAACCAACGTTGAACCAATGGAAGACCTCGCAACTGTGGAATTGCGCAAACAGCGCGCCGCGCTGAAGGACGAAATCTGGGGCATTCTGTCAGCGGGTTGATCTGACTTTTGCCTGATCAATTCAGACCCTTTTCAGGAGAAAGCCGGGCAGATTTCCCCCGTGCTTTTTCTTGGAATAAATACTCAAATAGGACGCCTGCAAAGATCAACTGACCTGATAGGGCAGAACCCCGCGCTCATCGACATTGATGGTCAATCGCCGCCCCAGCGGTGGCACCGATCTTTGGTGGCAAGTTTTGCGTTCGCAGATCCGGCAGGAAATCCCGATGGGTTCAAAGGCGTTGGCATTGCCGACATCCAGACTATCGGCATAAACCAGCGATCCGGCGTGGCGCACCTCGCATCCCAGCGCGATGGCATAGCGGCGCACTGGCGCGCCAAACGACCCGCCCGGTTTCGAAACATCCCGCGCCAGCGAAATATAGCGCACCCCGTCCGGCGTTTGCGCCAGTTGGCGCAGAAACCGCCCCGGCGTCTCAAACGCCCTGTGCACGTTCCACAACGGACAAGCGCCGCCAAACCGGGCAAATTGCAGCCGCGTCGCGCTGTGCCGTTTGGTGATCGTGCCCGCCTGATCGACCCGCACAAAAAAGAACGGCACCCCCTTGGCCCCGGTGCGTTGCAGGGTGGACAGACGGTGCGCCACCTGTTCGATGGACGCGCCAAATCGATTGGACAGCAATTCCAGATCATGGCGGCAATCCTGTGCCGCGACCTGAAACGCGCCGTAAGGCATCAAGGCGGCCCCGGCGAAATAATTGGCCAGCCCGATCTTGGCGATGGCGCGGGCCTCTTCGGTGTGAAACCGGGCGAAATCCAGCGTCGCCTCTAGCAGGTCATCCTGACGCAGCAAAGCCACCTGCAACAGCAGCTGAAACACCTGGGTTTCCAGCGCGGCGCGCGACGACAGGCGCAGGGATTTTTTGGCGGGGTCGTATTGGCGTAAAGGCTCCATATCGACAAGTTCAACCGTGATGCCATGGTCGCCAAGGGTGCGCAACGCGATGGTCCGAACGCCACCCGGCCCAGCGTTGTCCGGGTTTGCAAATCGTTCAGCCGCGCGATCCACCGCGTCGATGTAATTGTCGCAATAGTGAAAGAAATCGCGCACCTCGTCCCAGGGGCTGGCCTGTACGCGGGCGTCTTCGCGCCCCAATGCTTCGTCCAACGAGGCCAGCCTTTCATGGGTCTGGCGGTAACTGCGGTGCAATTCTATAAACGCCCGCGCCAGCGCCGGGGCGTTTGACGCGGTCAGGCGCAGATCGGCCAGCGGCGGTACAGCGTCGGCAAAAACCGGATCGGCCAGCGCCTCGCGCATGTCACTGACCAGGCGTTCGCTGTCACCAGTGCTTAGCTCGGTAACGTCCAGCCCGAACTCTTGCGCCAACGCCAGCACTACGGTTGTGCTGACGGGGCGGTTGTTATTTTCCATCTGGTTCAGATAGGGCAGGGACACGCCCAGCTTGGCGGCAAAGTCTTTTTGCGTCAGCCCAAGTCGGGTGCGGATTTCGCGCAGCTTGGCGCCTGCATACAGTTTCTGGGTGGCCATGACATGCCTTTGCAGATTTGCGTTTCCCAAAGGGTATGTTTGCAAATCGACCGGGGCAAGCCCTATCGCACCAGAGCGCTACAGTCCCAGATGGCGTTCGCGCCGGATCACCACATAGATCGCCACCACCCCTAACAAGGAGGTCACGACCATCAGATACAGCAGCGGAAAGGCGCCAGTTTCCGGTGTCAGAAGCCACCCCGCCAAAGCGCTTAGTGCCGCGCCCACGCCCAACATGATCGCCCCACCCAAACCGGATGCGGTGGCGGCCAGATGCGGGCGCACAGACAATGTGCCAGCGGTGGCGTTGGGCATTGCCATACCGTTGCCCACCCCTGTCAGGGTCATGAAGCCAAAAAAGCTAAGCGGTGTTTCGGGGCCAAACGACACGAACCCAAGCGCCAGCAGGATGCCGGCATAGTTTATCAGGCAGCCCCACATCACCATCCGGTTGACACCAAAGCGCATCGAATAGCGTCCCGACAGGAAATTCCCGACAAAATAGCCGATTGCGGGCGCACTGAAATACAGCCCCAACTCTCCGGGGGCCATGCCGTAAACCACCGATCCCACAAAAGGCGCGCCGCCCAGATAGGCAAAGAAAGACCCTGCGGAAAAGCCCGATGCCAGCGCATAGCCCCAGAACCGCGGCGAGCGCAGCAATTCGGGATATTCGCGGAATTGCGCCACCAGGGTCTTGCCGCTTTTATGCGCGGTTTCCCCGAAATCGAACCATGTCAGCGCCAGTGTCAGAACGCCCAACCCAAACAGCAGCCAGAAATTCGCCGTCCAGCCAAACACTTCGTCAAGCGCGCCCCCAATGGCCGGGCCGATCATCGGCACCACGGCTGTGCCCATGGTGACATAGCCCAACATGCTGGCCGCCTGATCCTGGCTGAACATGTCGCGCACTGCCGCACGGCTTAGCACCATGCAGACGGCAACCACCGCCTGACACATGCGAAAGGCCAGAAAGATCTCGATCGTTGGGGCATATAGGCAGCCCAGCGTGGCCAGCAGGAACAGCGCCACCCCCCACAGGATAACCGGGCGTCGCCCCATCTTGTCCGAAATCGGCCCGATCAGTATCTGCAGCACCGCGTTGACGCCCAGATACAGCGCTACTGACAGCTGCACCAAATGATAATCCGCTTGGAAATATTCAGCCATATTCGGCAGCGATGGCAGGAACACATTCATGCCAAGCGCTGACAGGCCTGTCAGCAGGATAAGCGTCGCAATATGCGGCGGTTTGGTTCGGTTCAGAAAGCGGCGGCCAGATCCGGCCTGCGGAGACTCTGATTGCATGGACAAGACTTAGGTCAGAGACTCTGCCTTGTCCATCGCTGTCACACGCGTCGTCAGGTCAGAATGTCATCGCTGACCTGGGCGATTGTGGCGTTCTGCACCGTCAGCGTGTCGCCATTGCCAAAATCAAACACCACATCGCTGCCGATTTCACTGGCTTTGGATATGATTTTGGATTTGGTGCCCAGACCGGTAATTTTAATTTCATCGACGTTATCGGCGAAATCCTTGATCCGGTCATTATCGCCGCCCTTGGCAAACACAAACCGGTCCGCCCCGTCGTTACCGGTCAACTTGTCATTGCCAGCCTGACCTTTCAGGACATCTTTCCCCTTGCCGCCAAACAGCGCGTCGTTGCCACCACCGCCATTCAGCACATCGTTCTGGTTCTGGCCATAAAGCTTGTCGCCGCCTTTATCCCCCGACAGGGTATCGCCGCCATTCTTTCCTTTTAGAACGTCCTTGCCATTGCCCCCTTTCAGCGTGTCGCTGCCCGCACCCGCAGTGATCGTGTCATTACCGCCTTTGCCCTTTAGAACATTGGCCAGGGAATTCCCGATAATCGTGTCGGCGCTACTGCCACCGGTGGCATTCTCGATCTCTACCCCATAGGCGATAACCACATCCGGGTAGCTGGAAAATGTCGAAAACGCCCCCTCGCGCAGGTCCAGCGCCACCGCCGTGGTAAGCGCGCTGGCGTCAAAATGATCGACCCCGCCAGTGTCCCAAACGGTATCAACCGTATCGGTGCGCGACCCGATATAGGTTGAGTTGCCAACCTGATAGGCGGCGGTCCCCCAGAGATCCTGAAGCGCAAAGACATCATACAGCATCATCGCATCACTGCGAATCCCGTTATCCGGATTGTCAGTATAGGACATCAGTGAATATTTGTGGCTGTCCTCTGCCGACGGCAGCGCGGGCGCGTTGAACGGGTGCTTCAGACCCAGCGCGTGGCCCAGTTCGTGCAGCAACAGGCTCATCTGTGCCTCGGCAGATAGATCCAGTGTATTGTCGTAAACCACAAACCCGTCCCAGCGCGAAATCGTCGTGCCAGACCAACTGATCGAAGGCCCGCCCTGTCCCGTGGTCGACCCGGGTAGCGTGACTTGCCCGACATTCAAATCGGGATCGGCGCTGCCCGACACCTCGACAAAATCGACATTCAGAAAGCTCTCAATATGTGTCAATGCGGCCTCAAACGCTGATTCCTCGGCTGCGGTGAAATTTGTCCAGCCGCTAAAGGTGGTGCCCGTGGGCAGATCGACCGGGGCGCTGGTGCCGGCATATTGATAGGTGATTGTCTCGCGGGGGCTGCTGCTGGTATTCAGCGGGTCTTTGTCACCCATAAAGCTGAATTGCATCGCCTCAAGGATTTCGGGTTTCGTTACCACGGTGCGTCCTCCTATGTTGTTCGGCGCAATTATATCGCAATAATCTGTTTGGTACACGGCAGTCTCGCGCGTCGGCGGGAAGCGGGGATATTTGCAATTATTCTTTTTGCAGCCATAGCGATGCAAACAATTTGCAAATATTCCAAAATTCTCTTTGGTCGCGGCGATGAACCCGATAGGGTGCGCCAAATTGAAAAAGGGGGGCGTGGCCCATGAAAGATATCCTTTCCGAGCTGGAAGATCGCCGCGAAGCGGCGCGTTTGGGTGGCGGACAGCGGCGCGTTGATGCGCAGCACGCCCGTGGCAAGCTGACCGCACGCGAGCGGGTTGACCTGTTGCTGGACGAAGACAGCTTTGAGGAATTCGACATGTTTGTCACCCATCGCTGTACTGATTTTGGCATGGAAAAACAACGCCCTGCTGGCGATGGCGTGGTCACCGGCTGGGGCACGATCAACGGCCGCATGGTCTATGTGTTCTCTCAGGATTTCACGGTGTTCGGTGGGTCGCTGTCCGAAACCCACGCGCAAAAGATCTGCAAAATCATGGATATGGCGATGCAAAACGGCGCGCCGGTGATTGGCATCAACGATTCTGGCGGCGCGCGCATTCAGGAAGGTGTCGCGTCACTGGCAGGCTACGCCGAGGTGTTCCAGCGCAACATCATGGCCAGCGGCGTGGTGCCGCAGATTTCCCTGATCATGGGGCCCTGTGCTGGTGGCGCTGTCTATTCCCCGGCGATGACTGACTTTATCTTTATGGTCAAAGACACGTCTTATATGTTTGTCACCGGCCCCGACGTGGTGAAAACCGTGACAAACGAGGTGGTCACCGCCGAAGAAC
Organism: Paracoccaceae bacterium; assembly: GCA_047639325.1. Classification (GTDB taxonomy): domain Bacteria; phylum Pseudomonadota; class Alphaproteobacteria; order Rhodobacterales; family Rhodobacteraceae; genus NVQY01. The sequence continues at coordinate 17,714 of JBLINN010000029.1, forward strand.
TGGGCGGTGCGTCCACCCACACCCGCAAATCATCGGTCGCCGATGGCGCGTTTGAAAACGATGTCGAGGCGCTGGCCGAGGTCCGCCGCCTGGTGGATTTCTTGCCGCTGAACAACCGCAGCAAAGCGCCGGTGCGCCCGTTCTTTGATGAACCCGGCCGGGTAGAGGCCTCGTTGGATACGCTGATCCCCAGCAACACCAACACGCCTTATGACATGAAAGAGCTGATCACCAAAGTGGCGGACGAGGGCGATTTTTACGAAATTCAGGAAGAGTTCGCCAAGAACATCATCACCGGGTTTGTCCGCCTTGAAGGCCAGACCGTGGGTGTGGTGGCCAACCAGCCGATGATCCTGGCTGGCTGTCTGGATATCGACAGCTCGCGCAAGGCCGCGCGGTTTGTGCGCTTTTGCGATGCGTTTGAAATCCCGATCCTGACGCTGGTCGATGTGCCCGGATTCCTGCCCGGCACCGGTCAGGAATATGGCGGCGTCATCAAACACGGCGCGAAATTGCTGTTTGCCTATGGCGAAGCGACCGTGCCCAAGGTCACGGTGATCACCCGCAAAGCTTACGGTGGCGCCTATGACGTGATGGCGTCAAAACACCTGCGCGGCGATTTTAATTATGCCTGGCCAACGGCGGAAATCGCAGTGATGGGTGCCAAGGGCGCAACCGAGATCATCCACCGCGCCGATCTGGGCGACCCCGACAAGATCGCGGCGCACACAGCGGATTACGAAGCCCGCTTTGCCAACCCGTTTGTTGCCGCCGAAAAGGGGTTCATCGACGAGGTGATCCAACCCCGCAGCACCCGGATGCGGGTCAGCCGGGCGTTTGCATCGCTGCGCAACAAGTCGCTGCAGAACCCGTGGAAGAAGCACGATAATATACCTTTGTGAGGTAATTGTGGGAACACCCGAACATAGGCTCGAAGCGCTCAAAGAAGCTTCGATGCAGGCAAAGTCAGATATGGTTTTGTTTGGAGCGCCGCTCTTGCTTTTTTTGGCCCAGCTCCGTTTTTTGGTCATGGTAGACCAAACTTTAATCAAGCTGCTGGCGACCTTGGGCATGGTTTCTTTGTTCATTGGTCTGTTATCGGCTTGGTGCCTGTGGAGCGTTATTTCGGCGTGGTACGCCAAAGAGCTGCTCTGCAAGGAAGGGCGCGTTGATGATGGTTTGGGTGCAAGGTTTCTGCGTGCTGTCGATAGCGATGGGGACCGATTAAGCGAAGACGTTTATTTAAAAATACGCGCAGCCTTGTATCCTGTCATGATGTCTTGCCTGCTGGTCGGATACTTGGCGCTAGCGATTTTGCTCGTGTTTCTCATTTGGAGTTAGCCATGACCGATCTCTACAAAAACCAAGCCTTCACCATCTCCCACGCCGACGACTCCGCCTTCGTCGGCGAGGGCCTGCGCGCGTTCTTTGAATACCGCGACCTCGGTATCAAATCCGCCACCAAGGGCAAATTCGGCGCGCATGTGATCCGTGCTGTGCCGGGGATGGAAAGCCCGGGCACTTGGCATTCACATGATCTCGATTTCCAGATGGTCTATGTCACCAAAGGCTGGGTGGTGTTTGAATACCAAGGTCAGGGCGAACAGGTCCTGCGCGCCGGATCCTGCGTGTTGCAGCCGCCGGGGATTACCCACCGCGAAGTGCGCCATTCCGACGATATGGAGCTGATCGAAATCATCTCGCCCGCCGCCTTTGACACCGCCGAGGAATCCGCGCCTTGATCCGATTGACCCTTGCCGTAACAGCAGCCCTGATGCTGGGCTTAACACTGGGCACAGCCGCCTACGCGCAAGACAGCGTGGCGGTGCCGTCGGGCCAGTTGGTGGTGCTCAGCGAAGTGCTGATTGATGACAGCCCCGGCGAGACGTGGCTGCGCTTTCGCTTTCTCGCGCCACAGATCGCCAGAGAGGGCGGCGATATCGACACCGATACCGCGGCCAGCGACATGGACCATCTGTGTGAACATCTGGTACTGCCGTATCTCGCACAATACACACTGGACCCGTCGCGCGTTGTGATTTCGCTGTCAGATCGCGACGTGCCGTTTGGGGCCTCGGCCCCCGAGGCAACCCAGTTTTTCGAACAATATCGCCCCGAAAACACCACCTGCATATGGGAGGGATTCTGATGCACCCACAACATGTTGCGCCACAAAGCTCATCCTACATTGGTTTTGAGGCTTTGGAGTCACAGGGCACGCCAACGCGTGCTGATACGTATCAATTCGAAGGGTTTTCGACTATGCTAAGGACAGGTCGCACAAAAGCGACCGTTACGTTGAGGTTGAAGCAGGCAGGGCCAAATAGCCCGGTCGGTTTCGTATTAGCAATCAGGAGACTCAGATGTCCAAGAGCATCAAATTGCTTGCAATGGTCGGCTTTGTGGCCACCGTTGCGGCATGTGCCAACACGCAAGAAGAATTTGTCGTGGTCGATCCCGAACCCATTTCGGTCGAACCAGTCTACACCGGCAAGTACAAGTAAACACCGGGCGGGACTGGCGCGTCAGCTGGTCCCGCCTTTCCAACCCGCCGCCGCACGCCGCACCGCCGCCGCACGCCGCACCGCCG
>JBLINN010000030.1:0-20225 GCA_047639325.1 Paracoccaceae bacterium
TCGATTTCTTGTTTGAACGGCTGATATCGCCGCCCCAGCGCGGTGATCGGGTGATCGGGCATGGGCTGGACATGCCCAATGCGGTGACGGTGCAGCTGGATTGCCGAGAAACGCTGTCCCATTTGCACCATTTGGGCGTGCCGGTTCACCAACCCGACCGGCGCATCTGTCACTGGTCGGCCTATGCGCGCCCCGGTGTTCTGCGGTTTTACAATGACCTGCTGCGTGATCCAGATGCCCTGCCCCTGCAAGCAATCCGCAGCGGATTGCCGGACCGCCCGGCGCGCCATTGGTCACGGCTATTTGCACTGCCATCTGTGACACTGCCCTTGCCGTTTTCGCAAAAAACCTCATGATCACCGCGAAACGCAGGGGGTTTCGGAACCATGAGCCAACCAATTGATCTGTATTATTGGCCAACGCCAAACGGCTGGAAAATCTCGATAGCCCTCGAAGAGATGGGCCTGGATTATAAAACCCATCTGGTCGATATCGGCGCGGGGGAACAATTTCGGCCCGATTTCCTGAAGATATCACCCAACAACCGAATGCCCGCGATTATTGACCCGGACGGGCCGGATGGCGACCCGATTGCGATTTTTGAATCCGGGGCGATCCTGCAATATCTGGCGCGCAAAACCGGCCAGTTCTGTGGCGCGACCGAGCGCGAACGGGTAGCGGTGGATCAATGGCTGATGTGGCAGATGGGCGGGGTTGGCCCGATGGCCGGGCAAGCGCATCACTTTCTGAAATACGCGCCCACGATGGAACCGCCGCAAGACCTGCCCTATGCCAAGGATCGTTATCGCAACGAAACCGGCAGGCTGTACCGGGTGCTGGACACTCAGTTGGCCAAAACCGAATTTGTCGCGGGCGACTTTATGTCGATTGCCGATATGGCGATCTGGCCCTGGGCCTCGCTGTGGGAAGGCCAGCAGCAAACGCTGGACGATAAACCGCATCTCAGCCGCTGGTTGGATGTTATGGCTGCCCGCCCCGGTGTGCAAAAGGGCCGCGCGTTGTTTGCCGAGAAACGCAAAACCCCGCAGGATAACCCGGACGCGCATAAGGTTCTGTTTGGGCAGAAAGGGTAAGGGGCCGGGTTTGGTTTCGGGCGGCCCGGATCAGTCTTCCTTGGACCCGTGTTCGCGAAACAGCTTGCCCTGCGTCATGAAGAACACAAATATCGCTGCCGTCAGGCCGAAGGTTTTGAAATTGACCCAGGCCTCTTCGGACATCAGGCGCCAGACCAGCTCGTTGGCGATGGCCAGACCAAAGAAGAACAGCATCAGGCGCTGGGTCAGGATCATCCAGCCCGAGTGTTCCAGCGGTATCGCGCCTTCCATCACTTGGCGCAGATAGGATTTTCCCTGCAAAAGCCCGGCGCCAAGCGTGCCGCCAAAGGCCATATACAAGATTGTCGGCTTCATCTTGATGAATTTTGGATCGTTCAGCCACACGGTCAAACCCCCAAACAGCACCACCAGCACGACCGTAAAAATCTGCATTTTCGACAGATGCCCGGTGATCCACCACAGGACGCCCGTAGACAGCAGCAGCAGCGGAATAAACGCCGCCGTGACCATGATGAACCCGGCATAGTCGGTTCCCGCAACAGTAAACACCTGATCCTTCAGCCGCACATAGGCGATGAAAAACACCACCACCGGGCCCAGTTCCAGGGCCAGTTTCAATCCGGGGTGGATGCTCTTTTTCTCAGCCATGTCTGCTCCTATCCGCCCATCTCAACTATCACCGCGCCCAGCGCAATCAAGGCCATAAGGGCGATCCGTCGCGGCCCGACGGTCTCTTTCAGCACCAGCCAGCCGATCAGCGCAGCAAATACGGTCGAGGTCTCGCGCAGCACAGCCGCCTCGCCGACCTTGTCCAGACGGGTGGCCAACATCACCGCGCCAAAGCTGAAAAAGGCGACAAACCCACCGATAACGCCGCGCAGCATCAACGGGCCCGGGGCGGGACGGTCTGTCATGTTGCGCCAGCGCAGAAAGGCGACGACCGGCATGACGCAGCCATCGATCATGAAGAACCACGCCAGAAAGGTGAATGGGTTGGCTGTGGCCCGGATGCCGTAGGCGTCAAACGTGGTATAAAGCGCGACAGTCACGCCGGTAAGCACCGCAAGCCCCAACGCCAGTTTCAGCGTATCGCGGGCGGTTTCCAGATATCTAAGGTTATACGCGGCCAGTCCAAATATCCCGGCCATCAGCACAGCCACGCCCAGCCATTGAACCAGGTCAAAGGATTCGCCGAACAACAGATAGGCGCCGACGACGGTGAAGAACGGCCCGGTGCCGCGCACCACCGGGTAGACAACAGTGTAAGACCCTTTGGTATAGGCTGTGGCCTGCAGGACCTTGTAGATCACGTGGATCCCCCAGGCCCCGGCAAAGATCGCCCACATATGTGGCTCGGGCCAGGGAACGACAAACAGCGCAAAGGGGGCGGCCATCAACCCGTATGAGGCATCAATCGCCCCACGCGACAGCCACGGATCATGGCGGCCTTTCTGCAAAGCCCCAAACACCGCGTGCAACACCGCCGCCAGCAGCGCCAAAGCCAGCGCCAACTGGTGGCCCGCTTCGGTGCCTTCCAGGGAAATCAGCCAGTCGCTCATTCGGCCCCGTCCGGTAAGGTGCGCAGAATGCACACCCTACGGTGGTCCGCCCGTAGGGTGTGCTTCAGCGCACCATACCCCGGTCGGCTCATACGTCCAGCCCGGTCAGGGCGGCGGCAAATTCTTCGGGATCGAACGGGGCAAGGTCATCAATCTGCTCACCGACGCCAATCGCATGGATCGGCAGGCCGAACTTATCCGCCAGCGCCACCAGCACCCCACCGCGCGCCGTGCCGTCCAGCTTGGTCATAACCAATCCCGACACGTCCGAGATTTTCTTGAAGGTTTCCACCTGGCTCAGCGCGTTCTGGCCCGTGGTGGCATCCAGCACCAGCAGGGTATTATGCGGCGCGGTTTCGTCCTTTTTGCGGATCACCCGGACGATCTTGGCCAGTTCTTCCATCAAATCGGCCCGATTCTGCAACCGCCCCGCCGTGTCGATCAACAACAGGTCCGCGCCATCCTCTTGCGCCTGTGTCATCGCGTCAAAGACCAGGCTTGCCGGGTCAGACCCATCGGGGGCCGTCAGCACCGGCACTCCGGCGCGATCCCCCCAGACCTGCAATTGTTCAACTGCTGCGGCGCGAAATGTATCGCCTGCAGCAATCACCACCTTTTTGCCTGCCGCGCGGAACTGGCTGGCCAGTTTTCCAATCGTCGTGGTCTTGCCCGACCCGTTCACGCCCACCACCAGCACCACTTGCGGGCGTTTGGGATAAAGCGGCATTGGCTTGGCCACCGGTTCCATGATCCGGGTGATTTCCGCCGCCAGCAGGCGCTTAATCTCATCCGTTGACAGTTTCTTGCCGATCCGCCCTTCGGCCATGTTGGCCGTGACCCGCAGCGCGGTATCGACGCCCATATCGGCGCTGATCAGCAGTTCTTCCAATTGCTCCAGCATCTCGTCATCCAATGTGCGGCGGATGACGGTTTTTGCCGGGCTGCGGCCAAAGATGCGACCCAGAAGTCCGGGTGTGGACGGTATTTCCGGGGCCGGATCGGACGCAGGGAGTTCCCGCGGGGGCGCGGCCGGGATGGGGTCGGCGGGTTCTGGCTGCGGCGCGGGGTCCGGTGCTGGCACAGGCGTAGGTTCAGGCGCGGGCACTGGATCGGGCACTGGCATAGGCTCGGGGTCTGGCACATATTCTGGCGCAGGGGCAGGTTCGGGTGCAGGGGCTGGATCAGGTTCAGGCGCCGGCAAGGGCTCTGGCGCGGGTTCTGGCACTTCGGGCGGTGTTGAAGATGGGGTTGGATCGCCTTGCAGCGTCTCTTCGGTGCCGCCATCTTCGACAATGGCATCCAGCCCCTCTTCTAGTTTCGAAGAGGATTTGAACAGCCGGTCTTTGAGCTTTGAGAAAAACGCCATTTCGATCTCCGCGCGGGGTCTTTCCGCTTCACCTAATGCGGATCGCGGGCGGTTGCAAAGGCTCAGGCGAAGGCGGCGTAAAACCCGGCCTGCGCGCCCCAATATAGCGGCCATATAACATGGGGCGTCACGCGCCGCGCGACATGTCCGTCCGGCAGCAGGAATTTCTCGGCCGCCAGCACCAGATCCGAAGTCACAAAGGCCACTGCGGCGGGCAGCGCCCATATCAGTGCGCCCTGCACCGGGAGCGCCAGAGAGGCCACCCCCATGCCCAAAATAATCGGGATATAGCCCAGAACCGGCAGCCGCAGAACCCCAGCGCGCGGTGCCAGAACCATGGCCATGCCCCCGCCAAGCAGCACAAACCCCGCAACGGCCCAGATGTGCGGTGATTGCCCCAACCGCGCGGTGTCGGTCAACGGATGGGTCAGAAACAGCGCAATATAGGCCAGATGCCCGGCGGCAAACGCCGCTATCCCGGCCATAAAGGCCGTGTCGCCATCGCGCGACAACAGCCAATCACCCAAAGCACACAGGGCCAGCGCCGTCACCAAAAGCATCGGACCCTGCCCGCTGGCCGCAGCCAAGGCCAGCAACGCCACGGACAATGTCTTGATGATTGATCGCATACGGCTGACACGCCGTGCCGTCAGCGGCAGATAAGCCAGCGCGCAGGCGGTGGCGAGCGGCAGAAGCGGGTTCATGTTTCTGTGCCCCGGTTAAGCGTGTGGTCAGATCCGATCATTACCCTGCCTCGTCGTTGGGTTCTGACGGCTGCATAGCGCGAAGCCGTGCGCAGGGGCAGCCCAAAATCGGTGCATGGCGGGCTGCGGCGGGGCCATTGCGGGTTTGACAATGGCGCCGTCTGTGGCAGATGTTGGGCGCCCGCACGGGACATGCCGCTTTGTGAAAGGGTAAAAACCGCGATGTACTGGTTCGCCGCCGCCAGCCTGACCCCGGCGATTTTGCTGATGGTTGCCTGCCTTTGGGGCGGGCCGTGGCCGTTGGTGGCGTTGGGGTGTATCACCGGCTTTGTGATGCTGGTCGACCGGTTTTGGCCGGGCGAGATGCGCCTGCGCGACGATCCCGGGGCAAAGCGGTTTGCCCGGCGCCTGTCGGTCCTGCTAGCGCTGGTGCATTTTATTGTTTTGCCGCTGGGGATCTGGGCGATGGCCGCCGCCCCTTGGCTAAGCCCCGGACAGGCGCTGGCCGTTGGCATCGCGCTGGGGATGTTCATGGGGCAGGTGTCCAATTCCAACGCGCATGAGTTGATCCATGCGCCCAGTCGCGGCCTGCGCCTGTTGGGGGTAGCGGTGTATATTTCGCTGTTGTTCGGGCATCACGCCTCGGCCCATCCAAAGGTGCATCATGTGCATGTGGCCACGGATCGTGACCCGAATTCAGCCAATTTGGGTGTCGGGTTTTACCGGTTCTGGCCGCGCGCCTGGATCGGGTCTTTCATCGCCGGGCTGCGGGCGGAAAATGCTGTACGCGCGCGGCGTGACCCGTCGCCGCCGATGCCAAGCCATCCGTATGTCGCCTATTGTGTCGGTGCGTTGTTGGCGCTGGGGGCGGGGTTTGCGCTGGCCGGGTGGACGGGTGTTTCCGTGTATATCGCACTGACAATGTATGCGCAGATGCAGCTGATCCTGGCCGATTATGTACAGCATTACGGGCTGCGCCGGGCCCAACGCGCTGATGGTCGTGTGGAACCGGCAGGCGCGCGGCATTCGTGGAACGCAGCACCTTGGTATTCAGCGGCGATGATGCTGAACGCACCACATCATTCGGATCACCACATGCATCCGATGCGGGTGTTTCCGGCGCTGCGGCTGGACCGGGATATGCCGGTTTTGCCATTTTCCCTGCCGGTGATGGCCATCATCGCGCTTAGCCCGACCTTGTGGCGCCGGGTGATGGACCCGCGAGTGGCGGCGTGGGGTGAGGCGCAAGCTGTTGGTGGTGTTGGCGACAGTGATCTGGCACTATCAGGGCATGCAACGGATATGGATGATTCCTCTGGCCCTGGTGGCGTTGACGGTCCTGATGGGCGGGTCGGGATCGGCCCAATCGACAATGTCAGCCGAGGCGTTTGACAACTATACGCGCGGCAAGACGTTGTATTATGGCTTTGATGGCGAAGCCTATGGGGTTGAACGCTATCTTGATGATCGTCGGGTGATCTGGTCGTTTCTGGATGGCGATTGCAAGGACGGGCTTTGGTACGAAGAGGAAGGGCAAATCTGTTTTGTCTACGAAGACAGGATTGATGCGCAATGCTGGACCTTTGCCGAAGGGTCGGATGGGCTGATTGCCCGGTTTGAGAACAATCCCGAAGCGACAGAGCTGTATGAGGCGCAGGATATTGGCGACGACATGCTGTGCTATGGCCCTGATGTTGGCGTTTGAGGCTGGTGTCGGGGTTTTGAGTATTTCGAGCGCGTCACGTTCCATCGGATGCAAGCGTTCATTTGCCGGGGTGGGGCAAGGTTTGCTAAAATAACGAGCCTTGGTTTGGGGCTCCAGATTTGCTGGATTTCTTGGGTGGCTTGCCGCCGACTGTCAGGCGGCCATCGGCGAACTGGATTTCCAGCGTTTGGGCGGTGGCAGCGGCGGATTTGGTGGTGATCACCTGCCCTTCGGCGCGCACCACCGCATAGCCGCGTTCCAGCGTCGCCTCGTATCCCAATGTTGTCAAAAGCCGGTCTGTGGCGTCAATGCGGGCGCGCAGGCGGTCGATCCGGGTGGTTCCGGCGGCCGACAGGCGTTGTGTCAGGGCCTTGAGCGCTTGGCGTTTCTGGGTGGTGTCGCGCTGTAATTGGCGCGGCGACAGGCGGGCGGCGGTTGAGGTGAAATGTTGGCGGCGCAATTGCACCATGCGGGTCAGGGTTGCAGCGCGCAGGGGGGCGGCGGTTTCGGTCAGGTGCAGGCGGTGTATTTGCACGCCGCGCTGCAGGGCGTTGGGCAGGCGCTCGGCAATCAGGTCCAGCCGCTGGCGCGGCGTATCCAGAAGCGTGTCGTGTCGCGGCAGAGCACGAGAGATATCGGCAAGGCGCTGGCGGCGCCGGGTGATGGCGGTTGTCGCCGCATGGGTCAGGCGGGCGCCGGTGACGTCGGTCCAGGCCAGCAGATCCATCCGCACCGGGACCGCCAGTTCGGCGGCGGCGGTTGGGGTGGGCGCGCGCTGATCCGACGTAAAGTCGATCAGGGTGGTGTCGGATTCGTGGCCAACTGCGGAAATCAGCGGAATTTGCGAGTTGGCGGCGGCGCGGGCAACGATTTCTTCGTTAAAGCCCCACAGATCTTCGACCGAGCCACCGCCGCGCGCCACGATCAGCAGGTCGGGCCGGGGCAGCGCACCACCGGGGGTCATGGCGTTAAAACCGTCGATAGCACGAGCCACTTCGGCGGCGCAATTTGTGCCTTGCACCGCCACCGGCCAGATCAGCACCTTGCGCGGGAAGCGATCGCGCAGGCGGTGCAGGATGTCACGGATCACCGCGCCTGAGGGCGAGGTGATAACGCCGATCAACTGTGGCAGGTAGGGCAGGGATTGTTTGCGGTCTGTGTCAAACAGCCCTTCGGCCTGCAATTGTTTCTTGCGCTTTTCCAGCAGCGCCATCAGGGCACCCTGCCCGGCCACGGTGACGTCCTCGACGTTCATGTTGTATTTCGACTGCGCCCCAAAGGCCGTGAGGCGGCCAGTGACGACAACCTCTAGCCCCTCTTCGGGAACCACTGACAGCGCGGCGACCTGGCCTTTCCAGGTGGTGCAGGCCAGCACGTTGCGGTCGTCTTTAACGTCGTAATACAGATGGCCCGAGCGGGCAGTGAACACCCGGCCAACCTCGCCCCGTACCCGGATACGGCCAAATTCGCCCTCGAGCGTGCGTTTCACTGCGCCAGAGATTTCTGAGACGGTGAATTCGGGCATGTTCTGCCCCGGTTGGGGGTCGTCGATCAGGTCGGACATTCGGGCACCTTGTAGGTTTGGTCTGGCCAGCTTAGAACGCCGCAAAGCCAAGGCCAAGCAGAACGGAGTGCCCACCCATGAACATTCTTATCCTCGGCAGTGGCGGGCGTGAACATGCCTTGGCCTGGGCCGTATTGCAGAACCCGAAATGTGACAAGCTGATTGTGGCGCCGGGCAATGCCGGGATTGCCCAGATCGCCGATTGTGCGGCGCTGGACATCATGCAGGGTGGCGCGGTGGTGTCGTTTACCGAAGAGAACGCGATTGATTTTGTGATTGTCGGCCCCGAAGCGCCGCTGGCCGAAGGCGTCGCCGACCGGCTGCGCGAGGCGGGGATTTTGGTATTTGGGCCATCCGGCGCGGCGGCACGGCTGGAGGCCTCGAAGAGTTTTACCAAAGAGATTTGTGCCGCTGTGGGTGCGCCAACCGCCGGGTACGGGCATTTTACCGATGCTGAGGCGGCGAAGGATTATGTCCGCAGCCAGGGCGCGCCGATTGTGATCAAGGCGGACGGGTTGGCCGCTGGCAAAGGCGTGATCATGGCGATGGACGAGGCCACGGCGCTGGCCGCAATTGACGACATGTTCGGCGGGGCCTTTGGCGGCGCCGGGGCCGAGGTGGTGGTCGAGGAATTCATGACCGGCGAAGAGGCTTCATTCTTTGTGCTGTGTGATGGCGAGACGGTGCTGCCGATTGGTACCGCGCAGGATCACAAGCGGGTGGGCGAAGGCGATACCGGGCCTAATACCGGCGGCATGGGGGCGTATTCGCCCGCGCCGGTGCTGGACAACGCGGTGCAGCAAAAGGCGCTGGACGAGATCATTCGCCCTTGCATGGCGGAAATGGCGCGACGTGGGACGCCGTTTCAGGGCGTGTTGTTTGCCGGGTTGATGATCAAGGACGGACAGCCGCGATTGGTGGAGTATAACGTGCGTTTCGGTGATCCCGAGGTGCAGACGCTGATGATGCGGTTGGGGGCGCAGGCGATGGACCTGATGCATGCCGCCGCCGAGGGGCGCTTGGCGGACTGCCGGGTCAATTGGGGCGATGATCATGCGATGTGCGTGGTGATGGCGGCCAATGGCTATCCCGGCGAATATGAAAAGGGCAGCGTGATTGGCGGGCTGGGCGGCCTGCCCGAGACCAGTTCGGCGATGTGTTTTCATGCGGGGACGTCCGAGAAGGATGGGCAAGTTGTGGCCAGTGGCGGGCGGGTGTTGAACCTGACCGCGCGCGGCAACACGTTGGCCGAGGCGCGGGACCGGGCCTATACGATGGCGGATGCGGTTGATTGGCCGGGTGGGTTTTTCCGGCGTGATATTGGCTGGCGGGCATTGGGTGATTGATAGGGTTTAGGGGGCGCTGCCCCCGTCCCGTTCCGGGTCTCCCCCGGGATATTTAGAGTCAGAAAAAGACTGGTTAGCGGCAGGCCAGCGCGGTTTTGAAGCTGGTGGGGCCGATGTGGGGGCCGATGTCGCGGGTTTTTATCTGGGTGCCGGTTAATGTGCTGGCGATCATGCGGGTCCAGTTTTTATTGGCGGTGATGATTTCTGGAGGTTGGCCTGCGCAGGTGCGGATGCCGCCTGAAATGAAATCCTGTCCGATTTGATGGTTTGTCAGGCCGGCGTGATCGGCCACCGGGGTGAGTTTTCCGTTTTCAAAGCGCCAGATGCGCAGGACCTTGGCCAAGTGTGGGCGGTCGATATAGGCCAGCTCGATCGTGCCATCGCCTTCCAGGTCGGCCGCCCCAAGCGGTGCGAGCCAGCGGTGGGTGCGGCCGATATGCGGGGTTTCGGCGATTTTGCCGGTCTCGTCATAGATTGCCAGAGCCGCCCCGCGGGTGACGTCGGTTTCGATCACGATGACCTCGGTGTCGCCATCGCCATCGAGGTCGGCCAGGCGCGGGCGCAGGTCTTCGAAGACATGACTGTCAGGCAGGGTGATGGTGACCGTGCGCCTTTTGATGCCAGCGCAGGCCGGGCAGGTATCAATCGTCAGGATCAGGCTGCCCCATTCCAGCGCATCGCCAAGGATACCGTGGGCATAGCGGCCAGTTGGCTGGCCGTATTCAGCGCTGAGGATATTTGTGGCTGGCAAATTCCCCGCCCGAACCGGAAGCGCCAAAAGCAGCGCGACCAGACAGGTCAGGGCAGTTCGCATCAGATCTGTTTTTCGGGCATCTGCACGATAAGGCCATCCAGCGCATCGGTCACCTTGATCTGGCAGGTCAGGCGCGAGCGGGTGGCATCAGGTTCGTAGGCGAAATCCAACATGTCCTCTTCCATGTCATCCTTGGCCGGGACCTTTTCGACCCAGTCGGGATGCACGTAGACGTGGCATGTGGAACAGGCGCAGGCGCCACCGCAATCGGCCTCGATACCGGGGATATTATTGTCGCGCGCGCCTTCCATAACGGTCAGCCCATTGGCGACTTCGACGATATGTTCGGTGCCGCCATGCTCGATATAGGTGATTTTGGCCATGCGTGGTGATCCCCTTTGTCCTGTCCTCAATCAGGTCTGTAGCCAAGCGCATTGGGTGATGCCAGCCCCTTTTTGCCGAGCGTCAGGATGTCGCTGGACTTTATTTGCGGATGTTCTATTTTTGTTCCATGACATCCACCTCTTCTATCCCCCCTGGGCACGACTGGCCCCGGCCGCCCGCGTGCCTGATCGCCACCCGGCTGCAAGAGCCACCGGAAGGCGCGCGCATTACCGTGGCCGGGTTGGTTATCTTGCGTCAGCGGCCCGGCACCGCCAAGGGGGTGATTTTCCTGACGCTGGAGGACGAGACCGGGATTGTGAACATCATTGTCTGGCGCAAGATGTATGACAGGTTTCGTCGCGCGGTGATTGGCGGGCGGCTGTTGCGGGTCACCGGGCGGCTGCAACGGGCGCATTCGGTGACCCATGTGATTGCCGAAGAGATCGAGGATATTTCAGGCATGCTGGATCTGCTGCTGGTGCCTGCGGGATCAGCCCCTTTGCGCGAACCGGGATAATAGCGTAGGCTGCCGGGTAACGCCCATCAGAGGCCCCCGAGCAGGATCCCGTTTATGACCCCGATCCGATTTCTAATATGTACCGCCGCGTTGGCCGGGCTGTCTGCATGTGCGTCCGGGTCGTCGGATTTAGGGGGCTTGGGCGAACCCCAGGTGTCCCGGCTGAACCAGGTCGCGCCGCCGGGGGCGGAGCCCGGCACCTGCTGGGGCAAGAATGTGACGCCTGCGGTGATTGAAACCGTTACCCATCAGGTGGTGCTGCAACCGGCGCAGGTGATGAGCGATGGCACCATTGCCCAACCGGCGATCTACAAGACAGAAACCCGTCAGGAAATCGTGCGCGAGCGGACGGAATTCTGGTTCCGCACCCCCTGCCCCGCAGAAATGACCCCCGAATTCATCGCCAGCGTGCAACGCGCCCTGAAGGCACGTGGGTTATATCGCGGCGAGATCACCGGCGAGATGGATGCCCATACCCGCGCCTCTGTGCGCCGGTTCCAAAAGCCAGAGGGGCTGGATTCCGGCATTCTAACGCTGGCGGCGGCGCGCAAGCTGGGGCTGGTGGCGGTCGATCTTGACCTAGAGGGATAGCAGGCCGCGCCGCTTTGACCTTTGTTACCAAAGCCCCTCAGGCCGGAAAAACCAGCCAACGGTGATCTTGGGCAACCACCCGGCACGCAACGCATCGCCCAATGCAGCGCCGCTGCGATCCAGCGCTTGGTCGTGATCGAGCGGGCGGTATCCTTTGCCGCCCCCGGTCTCATCATAGCCGCTAAGTGCTGCGATCGCCTCGATCGGGGTTGATTTTCCGCTGCCGTTTTCGCCCATGATCACCGTGACCGGCGTGGTAAATTTCAGCTCAAAATCCTCCCCCAGCCATGGCAGATCAAACGGATAGGACGACCTTTCCAGATTGACAGCTGGGTTAAGCGTTAGCCGCTTCAGAAAGGGCGAGGGCAGCGAGGTCTCGCGTTTCTTGCGCGCCATGGGCGGGTTTCCAGCTTGGAGCAGATAACCAAACAGTACCTCAGCCCAAAATACGCGCAAAGAAAAAGGGCGCCCCTTTGCGGACGCCCTTTGACATTATTATGGGCTGGGTCTTACCCGTCCAGGCTAAGCGCCACAAACCGGGGTTCACCGGCGCGGCGGACCAGCAACAGCAGCGATTTGCGTCCGGCTTCTTTTGCCTCGTCAATGCGGTCGCTCAGGTCGTTCAGCGATGTGACCTTTTGCTGACCAGCCTCGGTAATCACGTCACCCGGGCGCAGGCCTTTTTCAAAGGCTTCGGTGCTTTCATCCACCGCCATCACCAGCAGCCCCTGCATATCCGCTGGCAGGCCCATTTCCGAGCGCATGTCATCAGTCAGCAGGCTAAGCGTCAGGCCCAGAACCTCTTTTTCCTTCACATCCGGATCGCCACCATCCATGGCGGCAGGCACCGCGCGCTCGGCTTCTTCGCGCCGCCCCAACGTGACCAGAATAGTCTGGGTGCCGCCATCGCGGAACACCACGACGCGCACAGCCTTGCCGATCGTGGTATTGCCAACCTGGCGCACCAGCCCGCGGGTGTCTGCGACGTCCACGCCATCAAATGTCATGATCACATCGCCCGACAGCAGGCCAGCCTCTTTGGCCGGGCCTTCAGGGACGTCGGTGATCAGGGCACCCGAAGCCTTTTCCAGCCCCATCGCCTCGGCCACATCATCGGTGACATCCTGAATGCGCACGCCCAGCCAGCCGCGGCGGGTTTCGCCGAATTCTTTCAGCTGATCCACCACCCGGCTGACCACGTTGGAGGCCATCGAAAACCCGATGCCGATGGACCCGCCATTGGGCGACAGGATGGCGGTGTTCACGCCAACCACGTCGCCGTCCATGTTAAACAGCGGCCCGCCCGAGTTGCCCCGGTTGATCGCCGCATCGGTCTGGATGTAGTCGTCATAGGTGCCCGAAAGCGCGCGGTTACGCGCCGAAACGATGCCCGCGCTGACAGAAAAGCCCTGCCCCAGCGGGTTACCCATGGCCATCACCCAATCGCCCACGCGGGCGTTATCGCTGTCGCCAAAGCTGACAAACGGCAGCGGGCTGTCGGTTTCGACCTTCAGCAGGGCGATATCGGTGTTGGGATCGGTACCGATCACCTTGGCGGGCAGTTCCTTGCCCGAAAAGAATTCGATCAGGATCTCATCCGCGCCTTCGATAACGTGGTTGTTGGTGACAACATAGCCATCTTCGGAAATCACAAACCCCGAGCCCAGCGCCGAAGAGCGGCGGGGCTTGTTGCCTTCGCCGTCGCGGTTGCGATCCTGGAAATCGCGAAAGAAATCCTCGAACGGCGAGCCTTCGGGCACGATGCCCTGTGGTCCGGTGCGCCCTTCAATCATCGTTGTGGTGGTGATGTTGACCACCGACGGGCTGATCTGTTCGGCCAATGGCGCCAAACTTTCGGGGCGGGCCTGCGCGATGGCGGCCTGCACCAGAACGAACATCAGCGTCAAAGCGCCCAGCCAGAACAGCCGGAATCGCTGACCTAGATCATCCTGACCCTGTCGATTATATGTTTGGGGAACAACCTGTGCCCTTACCTGTGCCTGTGGCAATGGAATACTCCTTCAAAAGACTGCTGCCCGGACCCGGATTTGAGTCTCGCGGTACGTTTCTAACGCTAATGTAGTGGCTCTGCCGCCACACGCAAAGAGTGTTTCAGATAATCAAGTGCTTGTGATTTTATGTGCATCATGACGCCAGGGCAATGGCACAAAATGGGTCACAGGCAGGCGGGCAAGCAGAGGAACAGGCGGGTATCCCGCAAGTTCAGGCCCGCAATTTTTCCCTATGTCAGGCGCCCAGCGCATGGGCAATCCACAATGCGATCAACCCGGTGACCACGACCAGCACCCCAACCTGACGGCGCGCGGCCTCAGGCAGGCTGCGCAGGGTTTCAAGCATCTGCTCAATAAGCGAAGGGGCCAGTACCCAGACCAGCCCCTCGACAATCAGTACCAGCCCGAGGGCCAGAAAGATTGTTGCCATTACTTGGACACACCATTGGGCGACTTGAGGTAATTAAAGAACTCGGAATCCGGCGACAGAACCATCGTCGAATTACTGCCCTTCAAGGCCCGGGTGTACGCCGTCAAAGAACGGTAGAATTCAAAGAACTCTTGGTCTTTGCCAAACGCTTCGGCATAAATCGCGTTCCGTTGGGCGTCAGATTCACCGCGAATGATCTCGGCTTCTTTCTGCGCTTGCGACACCAGTTCCACGACAGTCCGGTCCGCCTGCGCACGTACCCGTTGTGCGGCCTCGTGGCCACGGGCGCGTTCGTCAGTTGCTTCGCGTTCGCGTTCGGCACGCATCCGGTCAAAGGTGGCGGCCAGGTTTTGCGAAGGCAGATCGGTCGCCTTCAGACGCACGTCAATGATATCCAGCCCCAGACCAAGCGCCTCGGCGATTGCCTCGTTGCGGATTTTCAGCATCAACACAGCCCGGTCCGAACTTAGGATGTCGTTGGACGTCACCGAGCCCAAAATTGCACGGGTCTTGGCGCGCAGGATCGAATCCAGCCGGTTTTCAGCCGTAGCAATACCGCCAACACCAACCGCTTGGCGGAACTGTTTCACGTCAGCGATCCGATAGCGGGCAAAGGCGTCAACCACCAGGCGCCGGTCATCCAGCGGGGTGACTTCGAGTGGTTCCACGTCGCGGCTGAGGATCCGGTCGTCGTAACGCACAACTTCCTGGATCAACGGGATTTTAAAGGCCAGACCGGGGTCTTCTTTAACCGAAACAACCCGGCCAAATTGCAGAACCAGCGCTTTTTCACGCTCGTCCACGATGAAAACAGCCGACAGGGCGATGGCAATCGCGATCACCACGATCGGCAGAATAAAGGTGGTTTTCCGCATCAGTTCGACCCTCCGTCTTTGTTACGTCGCAGCTCGTTCAACGGCAGGTAAGGCACGACGCCCTGTCCGGATCCGCCGATATTGTCGTCCACAATGATCTTTTCCAGACCACCCAGAACCTGTTCCATGGTTTCCAGATACAGCCGTTTGCGCGTGACTTCAGGCGCTTTGGTGTATTCTTCCAGAACAGCAATAAAGCGGCTGGCTTCACCCTCGGCTTCGTTCACCACGCTGGCGCGATAACCTTCGGCTTCTTCCAGCAACTGCGCTGCCTGACCACGCGCTTCGGCGAGGACTTTGTTGGCATAAGCATCCGCCACGTTCTGCAAGCGGTCACGTTCCTGCGCCGCGGCCTGCACGTCGCGGAAGGCGTCGATCACCGGTTGTGGTGGGTCGGCCTTGTCAAAGTTCACGCGGATGATGTGCACGCCGCTGTCGTAGCTATCCAATGTAAATTGGATCAGATCTTTAAGCCGGTCGGCAATGGCGTCCCGATCCCGGTTCAGAATCGGGGCCAGTTCCGACTGTGCGATAATCTCGCGCATGGCCGATTCCGACACCGCCCGGATGGTCTGGCGTGGGTCGCGCAAGTTGAACAGAAATTTGGCCGGGTCGTTGATGTTCCAGACAACCTGATAGTCAATATCGACGACGTTTTCGTCGCCAGTCAGCATCAATCCGTCCTGCGCACCACGGGCACCGCCCATGTCTTCGGTTTGTTCACGGGTAACCGGAATCACCTCGGCTGTAACCAACGGCCATGGGGCAAAGTTCAGGCCCGGACCGCCGATGCTTGAAAATTTACCCAGAATCAATTCAACCGATTTTTCTTCGGGCTTCACTGTATAGAAACTGGCAAAGCCCCACAAAGCTAGTGCGACCACCACACCCAGACCAACTGTGGTGCGGGTGAAGATTGGTCCGCCGCCACCACCGGACCCGCCGGTGCCGCCGCCATTGCCCGACCCACCACGTCCGCCCATCAGCACGCGCAGCTGTTCCTGGCCTTTTTTCATCAGCTCCTCGATTTCAGGAATCTGCGGGTCGTCCCCGTCGGGGCGTTTACCGCCGCCGCCACTGCCGCCGCCATTGTCGCCGCCGTTGCCGTTATTGCCCCGGTTGTCTCCGCCACCGGAACCGCCGCCCCAGGGACCGCCGCTGTTGCCCGTCATATCGTATTGTTCCCTTCAAATGGCCGCTCTCTGCGGCACGTTTCATGTCCCTTGCGGGCGCCCGATTGAAATCAGGCGCGCCGCACCGGGGTTTTCATTGTCACCAGTTCTTCGGACATGGTGGGGTGTACCGCCACGGTCCGGTCGAAATCTTCTTTGGTTGCACCCATTTTGACCGCAATACCCGCCAACTGAATCATCTCACCCGCGCCGGGTGCTACGATATGGCACCCCAATACCCTGCGGCTGGCCTGACTGACCACCAGTTTCATCATCACCCGATCCGCCCGGCCAGAAAACGCGGTTTGCATCGGCTTGAAACTGGTTGCGTACACGTCAATCGGTTCCTGCTCGGCGGCGGCCTCTTCGCTAAGACCCACGGTGCCCATTTCGGGCTGGGTAAAGATCGCCGTCGGGATCAGATCGTGATCCACCGGCGTCGGATTGCCCCGGAACACGGTTTCCACAAAGGCCATGCCTTCGCGGATCGCCACCGGTGTCAGGTTCACCCGGTCGGTGATATCGCCAATCGCATAGATCGACGGCACGGCGGTCTGGCTGTATTCATCGACAACCACCTGCCCCTTACGGCCGCGTTCGACGCCCAGCGATTCCAGCCCCAGATCATCGGCATTGGGCACGCGACCCGTGGCAAACATCACCTGGTCAAACAACCGGTTGTCGCCGTTGGTCGCCTTGACGCGCAGGCCGCCGTCTTCCTGGTGCATTTCAAGAATGTTGGTGCCAAGATGCACATCAATCCCGTTCCGGCACATCTCTTCGCAGACCAATCCGCGGGCCTCGTCATCAAAGCCGCGCAGGATTTGCGCGCCGCGATAATACTGCGTTACCTGCACGCCCAACCCGTTCAGGATGCCGGCGAATTCACAGGCGATATAGCCGCCACCGACGATCAGAATGGATTTCGGCAGTTCTTCCAGATGGAAAATATCGTTCGACGTAATCCCCAGCTCGTCCCCCGGAATACCCGGTTTTACCGGACGTCCGCCGGTGGCCAGCAGGATATGCTTGGCCGTCTTCTGCGTCCCATCCGCCAGTTCCACCGTATGCGCATCCAACAGACGCGCGCGCAGATCAAAGGTCTCAACCCCGTTATTTTTCAGGATATTGCGGTAAATACCTTCCAGCCGGTCCAGCTCGGCATGCATCTTGCCCCGGAAAATTCCCCAGTCGAAATCCCCGTGCGAAATATCCCAGCCATAGGCTCGCGCATCATCCACCATGCCCGCATATTCGCTGGCAAACACCATCAGCTTTTTCGGCACGCAGCCGCGAATGACACAAGTTCCGCCATAGCGGTCCTCTTCCGCCAGCGCCACTTTGGCCCCGGTTTCGCCTGCCGCCACACGCGCCGCACGCACACCGCCCGACCCGCCACCAATGACGAACAGATCATAATCAAAACTCATGTCACCCAGCCCTTGTCAAGGATATTCCCTATCCCATATGGGTCGTCGCTTGGCTAGTGCAATACACTCAGCATGTTCACAACTCAAATCCGATGCACTATGATTCTAGCGCATAAACGCTACATTAGGTGGGGTTTAGTTGATGCCAACCACAGATCATGAAAACTACAGGCAGCGCCTGCATCGTGCTCGGAAAGGTGGAGGTATCCCTTTTTGTGGGCCAGGATTTTCGTCAGATTACGTCAATTTCAACCCGGATCAAACGCTTGGTACTGGCGCACAGCTTCTTGCTGTCATCAACGAAAAACTTGATTTGGCAGACCCGTTCAAAGACCTGCGCAACGCCGCCGAAATGCTGCATGAAAGGATTGCTGATCAGGGAATGATGGGGTTGCTAAAGAAACGGTATCAAGTTTCTGAAGTCACCCAGCACATGGTTGATATCATGAAATTTCCATGGGACGCAATTTACACCACGAATTACGACAACGCGATTGGAATCGCGGCGCGGCGTGCCAATCGCACCTGCGAGGGGCTTAACAACACCGACGATCCATTAGGGGCACCTGACTGCTACGCCGGTTGTCCACCTGCATGGGTATGTTGAAAATTGGGACATCCAAAACTTTAGCGGCTGTGTATTAACCGGGACAGTTACATTCGGTTAACCCGCGTAAAAGCCTGGCTGAAGCGGTTTCGGGATGACATCGACAGGGCGAATTTTCTGGCTTTCGTTGGGGTCAGAGCCGAAGATTTTCATATCAACGAAGTGATCTACAATCTAACCGGACTGCAGCAGAAAACAGTATTCATCAACCGCCCCACGGCACAAGTGCACCCCGACGTGGAGGCCAATCAACGGTGCTTGGGGGAACCATCGCATTTCGGCCGCGACGGGTTTTCACGCGACATCAACACTGAAATGGCCGGCCCCAAACCAAAGGAACCGCGGCTGGCCAGCTTTCGGCGTTTTGATCCACCAACACCTGCCCCTTCCGTGCCACAGGCGGAGGATATCGATGGCCTTTTTATTTTTGGCAGAACCGTTCCTGCCCAACTTGCCCGCGACGTTACCGAAGAAGTCTCTGACTATCACTTGTCGCTCGACGTGGTTGGGCAAGTGCTTCGTCACATCACGGATGGTGCGCGAATCATCCTTTTGACCGGGGTCACATGCGATGGCAAAACCCTTATACTGAACGACCTTTTGCTTAGGCTTGCAACTGAACGGCCTGTCTATGGCCCAAAACAGCATTATGAGACATTGCTGAACGAAGTCGCCAGCATCTTGGAACACGCACCAGACGCTGCCCTGGCGATTGAAAACTGTTTTGATATCAGCAGCGAGCGGCCGGCAAGTATCGCCGCTCAGTTTGATGGACAGAACCGGGTTCTGTTATTGACTGGCCGCAGCATTTCCTCAGAGGCCAGTAGCGCCGGGTTGGAAGCCCTGGAAAAATTTGACAATTTCCAACACATCCCAATCCCAATCCTGAACGAAACCGAAGCAACGGCTTTGGTCGATCTGGTTTATCGTTTCGCCGGTTGGCGCAAATTTTGGGCGGGGAACCAGAAGGCTCGCCGCAAATATATCATTAAGACTTGCGAAGGCAGTCCGCCGCGTTTTCTTTTGCAGATGCTGAATTCCACTTATGTGCGCAACCGCTACATAGAAGAGTTTTCAAAAATCTCACTGGACATTGCTTGGATTCAAACATCAAGTGCAACGGTTGATTTGAAGGCCTCGAATACGACCAAAGACACTTCTGCCTCTCGTATCCAGCTGGTGAGAGCCCTCAAGCCTGCCTTGGTATTGGCAAATTACTTGTGCTTCCGTTTTGAAAGCCAAAAGGCGTCCAGCGTATCTTTCGAGATGTCGACTCCAATGGTATCGTTCATTTGTCTTTTCCTTACTTCGTCTTGTCATGCGAGCCCAAAACCCCATGTATCCTTTCCATTGGCCGGCAGGCGATGCTGGCATCGCTGAGAGGCAGGTCGAAAGAAAAGACGGGGGCGACCATACTCATGCGCGGTCCAGTATGACCAAGAGGGGAACGGTCCGACCCCCGCCACTGCCCGTCATAAATGACGTGCCGGGCAGTGGCTCCACAATCACATGAGAGCCGGGGTATTTGTAAGACAAGAGGG
Organism: Paracoccaceae bacterium; assembly: GCA_047639325.1. Lineage (GTDB taxonomy): Bacteria > Pseudomonadota > Alphaproteobacteria > Rhodobacterales > Rhodobacteraceae > NVQY01. The sequence goes on from JBLINN010000030.1 coordinate 19,634, forward strand.
TCGATACCGCGATCATAGGTCATGCTCTTGCGCATCGCTGCGGGCAGTCGTTTCATCTGCCGGGTGAAGGCCTCCAGTGCTGCGGCCGCAGTGTTGCCATCCATTTTGCACAGAACGACGAAGCGGGTCTTGCGCTCAACCAGCGTGCCCACCGACGAGCGGTTGAAGGCACCCTTGATCAAATCCCGCTCCCAGTGGCCGAGCACGATCCGCTCATCAATCTCTTCGGGGCGATGAGTAATCCGCAACGTTTCCGGGACCATGGAGCTTCCTGCGAGGGTTGTTCGTCGCCGTCCCCGCGCCGGTTTTCTCTGCCGCAGAGCCTCGATCATGGCCGCCTTCAGCCCACCGCGCGGCTGCGCATAGATCGCGGCATAGGTCGTCTCATGGCTGACGCGCTGATCAGGATCATCGGGATGCATGACCCCAAGCCTGCCCGCAATCTGTTCCGGCGACCAGTGCAAATGCACCAGCTTACCATGAACCCAGGTATGAAGCGCGCCGCCCTCGACCAGCCTGCGAGGTCGCCGACTTCGCAGCCGTCGTGCATCATGAACACGACGTCCCGCCTGCGGGCTGTAGTGGCCGTCAT
>JBLINN010000031.1:0-20204 GCA_047639325.1 Paracoccaceae bacterium
TTGCAGGGTTTCTGCCGCAATTATACGAAATCCTGCACTTTATGGCCAACTAAATCTGGTTGTTTATTAATAGTTTCAGTAAGATAGGCGTTGTTCAGGTCGAACTAATTCGGGTATTTCTGGCCAGCGCGCGCGCCTGCGACAAAGTTGATACCTGCGCAACGCCTGCCCGTTCACCCGAAGTTTTTGGCGTATTGACCCGCTTGCCCGATGATGCCGGCATCTGGCATGCCGCCGTCGCTCGGCCCTCCGTTCTTGGATTAGAGCCGTTTTTTTTCGTTCGATAGATACGTTAGTGAGCTTGAAAACGGATATGTAATTGCTTGGGTTGATTTTTCCGCTGGGGCCAAACTGCAAATAACCGATTTCGTGCACGTAGAATAGAACCAGACCAATTTGATTGCATGGCAGCAGGGTGTACCCCATTGGGTTTTAAGCACGCCTTTGTCGGCGTGAAGCAGCATTTCACATTGGATTACGCGTCCACGCTGGTCGGCCAATTCGACTTGACCCAAGACAGGTCGCCCAACGGCAATACCGGTAGTCGCCCGATTTCAGCCTGCGTCTTCGTCCTCGGGATCGGCCTTGCCAATGCCGCGAAACACAAACTTGAACGGCAGAACCCATGCCACCCCAAGGGCGATGTAAACCACCAGTTCAACGATAAATGGCGGGCGGTCCAGCAGGTTCAGCACCGTGACCACGGCAATGATGTACACCGGCAATCCCACCAGCAGGATCACCAAGGACCAGCGACGGCGCGCCTTGTGGCTAAGACCAGATGTATCAGCCATCAGTCAGCAAACGGATCAGTGACAAGAATGGTATCCTCGCGCTCGGGCGAGGTCGACAGCATCGCCACCGGGCATTGGATCAATTCTTCGACCCTTCGCACGTATTTGATAGCTTCAGCGGGCAGATCGGCCCAGCTGCGCGCGCCTTCGGTGGACTCACTCCAACCCGGCATTTCTTCGTAGATCGGCACGCAACGCGCCTGTTGATCGGCGGCAGTTGGCAGATAGTCCAGCCGTTTTCCGTCTAACTGATACCCAGTGCAGATTTTCAGGGTTTCGAACCCGTCCAACACGTCCAGCTTAGTCAGCGCAATGCCGTTGACGCCGCTGGTGGCACAGGTCTGGCGCACCAGGCAGGCGTCAAACCAACCACACCGGCGCTTGCGTCCGGTGGTGGTGCCAAATTCATGGCCGCGTTCGCCCAAGCGCTGGCCGTCTGCGTCGTCTAATTCAGTCGGGAACGGGCCTTCGCCAACACGGGTGGTATAGGCTTTGACGATGCCCAGCACGAAATCAATACTGCCCGGGCCAATCCCGGTGCCGGTGGCAGCCTGCCCGGCGATCACATTGGACGAGGTGACAAAGGGATAGGTACCAAAATCGATATCCAGCAATGCGCCCTGAGCGCCCTCAAACAAGATACGCTTACCGGCTTTGCGTTTTTCGTTCATCAGCTTCCAGACCGGCGCGGCATAGGCCAGGATCTGCGGCGCGACTTCGCGCAACTTTGCCAGCAGCGCATCCCGATCCACCGGGTCCAACCCCAGCCCGCGGCGCAGCGCGTCATGGTGGATCAACGCGCGGTCAACGCGCAGCTCTAGCGTTGCGTCATCAGCCAGATCAGCCACCCGGATTACCCGACGGCCTACCTTATCTTCATAACACGGGCCAATGCCGCGCCCGGTGGTGCCAATCTTGGCAACCGAGTTCTGCGATTCGCGGGCCCGGTCCAACTCGCCGTGGAGCGGCAGGATCAACGGCGCGTTTTCGGCGATCATCAGCGTTTCCGGGGTGATGGTCACACCCTGGGCGCGGATCGTCTCAATCTCTTTCAGCAAATGCCAAGGGTCCAGAACCACCCCGTTGCCGATCACCGACAACTTGCCGCCGCGCACCACGCCGGACGGCAGCGCATGCAGCTTATACACCTCGCCGTCGATCACCAAAGTATGGCCGGCATTATGCCCGCCCTGAAAGCGCGCAATCACATCGGCCCGCTCACTGAGCCAGTCCACGATCTTGCCTTTTCCCTCGTCGCCCCATTGGGCGCCGACAACGACGACATTGGCCATACACGGTCCTTTGTTGAGAGTACCAAACCCGCGCCCGTATACCCATGCAGACGCAACAGTGAAACCGCAATTTCGACGCAGAGGGGGAATGGGCCGGACAACAGGGCTGGACAGGGGGCGTTGTTTGCGCGAATCTCACGCAAAAAAACAAAGGGCGGATCGGATATGGGCTTGTTTCTGCACCACCACAGACATTTGCGTTGCTGGCGGCCACCTACAACCCCACAAACTGGAATTATGTGCGCTGGTCGTGGGTCAACTATCAGGCGCAAATGTCTGTGGTGGTGCTGATGGGGCTGCTGCTGACGATTGGCTATATCATCTACCTGCGCGCGACGATCCGGTCGATTGGCGGATTCGGCATGTTCCTGGTGATGGCGGTTGTCGCGGCATTGCTTTGGGTGCTGCATGATCTGGGCCTGCTGGAGCTGGACAATAACGACGTCAACGTCTGGCTCGGCATCCTGTCGCTTTCGGTGGTGCTGGGCGTTGGACTGGGGTGGAGTCACGTGCGCCGCCAATTGTCCGGCCAGTCGGATGTTGACGACCTGGAAGATTAATGCGTCCGCCGTAGGGTGTGCTTTTAGCGCACCTTCACCCGCGCTAGGTGCGCTAAAAGCACACCCTACGGGGCCAGCTTTACCGGATCGCCATGCGGGGTTGTCAGATAGGCTTGTTCCCACGCGTCGCGCAGTGTCTCGACCTCGTCAGGGGCCGCCTGCGAGGTTTCTGCCAGCAATCGCTCCAACGTTTCCAGCCAGGCGTTGAAATAATCGTCGCCGCCATCCAGCTCTTTTTCCAGCCCATGCGCTGCTAGCGTCGCCGAAAACCGGGTCGCCCAGTTGGGCCAGTCGAAACGACCGGTTTCGTTCAGATGCACCGTCAGCGCAAATACCTGTGCATGCCAGGGTTCGCTAAAGACCGGTTCCGGTACCTGATCTAGGGCCTGATCGCTCATGAGTGCTCCAGATAAGATTGCCACAGGTCCAGAACCACTTCGTCGCCCGGATTCTCGGGCGCGGCCCATAATTCACCGGCGGCAAACACCACCGCATAGAGCGGCTCGGGTGCTTCGCCCAGACCATGCGCGTTACTATCCGGCAGCACATGCGCCCCGTGACAGCGCAGGATTCGCCCCTGTGCCCCAGCGGCATAGGATGGCAGGCGTGTATGCCCGCCATTCACCAGCCGATTGGCCGCCGGGCGCAGGGTGCGCACCCGTTGCCCAATCTCAAAACGTTGCCTGACATCGCAATCGCGGGTCGCCGGGGCGCCGGCAGCCAGCACTTTTGCCATCCGCGGGGCTGTCACCACAAAATCATCGGGGGCCGCTGGTAATTGCGCCTGGCCGGATTTCAACTCTTCCGTGTCGATCAATCCGGTTTCCACCAGCAGATCCGCCAGCGCCGCAATCCATTTCTCGTAATAGGAAAACCGGGCGTAATCCTTGGGTGACAACGACTCGCGGGCGTGACGCGAGGTGTCTATGTTCCATTTGCCCAGCGCGCCAGATGCCACAGTCAGGGACAGCGCGGTCTGGTGCCAGTCGGCAGCAAACGGCACGATACCTTGTAGTTCGGGCACGACCGGCCCGTCGCCAAACCGCCCGCCCATGTCATGCACCCGCGTCATGACGGCGCCCGTCCTAACCCAGTCGCCAAGCCAGTGCCGATCATACTGTCGCGTGTCACCAGCTGCGCCAGCGCCTCTTCGTCCAACCCTTCGGTGCCTGCGGGGCGCATTGGCAGCACCAGATAGCGGATCTCGGCCGTGGAATCCCACACCCGGACGGCGGTTTCGGGCGGCAGGGTCACGCCAAAATCTGCCAGCACGGCGCGGGGTTCACGCACCGCGCGGGCGCGGTAGGCGTCTGATTTGTACCAGCCCGGCGGAATTCCCAGCAGCGGCCATGGATAGCAGCTGCATAGGGTGCAGACGACCATGTTGTGTTGTTCCGGCGTATTTTCGACCACCACCATATGTTCGCCCTGACGCCCGAAATAGCCCAGATCGGCGACAACATTTGTGGCATCGTCCAGCAAAGCGGCGCGAAACGCCGGATCAGACCAAGCACGCGCCACCACCGTGGCGCCGTTTTGGGGGCCGATGCGGTTTTGATAGGCATCGATAATTTCATCCAGCGCATCCGGGGCGATCAGCCCTTTGCGGGTCAGGATGGTTTCCAGCGCCCGCACCCGCAGCGCCGGGTCGGGCGGCAGCAACGCATGGGCGTGATCGTGATCGTGATCGTGATCTGAATGGTCATGTGGCATGGCCCGATCTTGCCCGGGCCAGTCCCAGTTTGTCCAGCCTCAACATCCTCCCTTGCCCCGGGCCGGAAACTTGCCTACATACCCCGCGATACACGCAAACCGCCTGCAGGTTCTCATGGAAAATGTCGTTCTTATCATCCACCTTCTTCTGGCCCTTGGCCTGATTGGCGTTGTGTTGCTGCAACGCTCTGAAGGTGGCGGGCTGGGCATGGGCGGCGGCGGCGGCGCGATGTCCGGACGTTCGGCCGCGACAGCCTTGGGCAAAGTGACCTGGGTACTGGCAACCGCGTTCATCATCACTTCGATTTCGCTGACCATCATCGCGGCTGAAAAGGCATCCGGCACCTCGGTGATCGACCGCCTGGGCAGCCAGCCTCCGGCGGCAACCGACACCGAAGCGCCTGCAACAGACTCTCCTTTGGGAAGCGATTTACTGCCGCCTGCCGAAGGTGACAACGCCCCGCTGGTGCCCCGCGCCGACTAACTGCGCGTTCCAAACCGCGCGCTGCCCTACAACACCTTGACCACACAAATCGTGACGTAACAGCATGTTGCGGTTCCCTTGCGCTGGACGCGCGAATCCTATATATGTGAAACCCCGTGATACAACGGTTTTTCACACCGAATCTGAACACTTGATTTTTGGCTTTTCACGGGGGCAGCCGATACCTATGGCGCGTTTTATTTTCATCACTGGCGGCGTTGTCTCTTCACTGGGCAAAGGGCTGGCCTCGGCCGCCCTGGGATCACTGTTGCAGGCACGGGGATTTTCCGTGCGACTGCGCAAGCTTGATCCCTATCTAAACGTCGATCCCGGCACGATGTCGCCCTTCGAACATGGCGAAGTCTTTGTCACCGATGATGGCGCCGAAACCGATCTGGATCTGGGCCATTACGAGCGTTTCACCGGTGTGGCGGCGCGCAAGACAGACTCGGTCAGTTCGGGGCGGATCTATTCCAACGTGTTGGAAAAGGAACGCCGCGGCGATTACCTGGGCAAAACCATTCAGGTCATTCCCCACGTTACCAATGAAATCAAAGACTTCATTTCCATCGGCGAGGATGAGGTTGATTTTATGCTCTGCGAGATCGGCGGCACGGTTGGCGATATCGAAGGCTTGCCGTTTTTCGAGGCGATCCGCCAGTTCAGCCACAACAAACCGCGCGGCCAGTGTATTTTTATGCACCTGACGCTGCTGCCCTATCTTGCGGCGTCGGGCGAGTTGAAGACCAAACCGACACAGCATTCGGTCAAGGAACTGCAAAGCATCGGCATCGCGCCTGACATTCTGGTCTGCCGGTCCGAACACCCGATCCCGCAAAAGGAACGCGAAAAGATCGCCCTGTTCTGCAATGTGCGCAAAGAATCGGTTGTGGCCGCCTATGACCTCAAATCAATCTACGAGGCCCCGTTGGCTTATCACGCCCAGGGGCTGGATCAGGCAGTTCTGGATGCGTTTGAAATCGCCCCCGCGCCCAAGCCGAACTTATCTGTCTGGGAAGACGTCGCCGACCGCATCCACAACCCCGAAGGCGAAGTCAAAATTGCGATTGTCGGCAAATACACCCAGCTTGAAGATGCCTATAAATCCATTGCCGAGGCGCTGACTCATGGCGGCATGGCCAACCGGGTCAAGGTGCGGATCGAATGGGTTGACGCCGAACTGTTCGACAGCAAAGACGCAGCGCCTTATCTGGAAGGCTTCCATGCCATTCTGGTGCCCGGCGGCTTTGGCGAACGCGGCACCGAGGGCAAGATCAAGGCAGCAGAATTCGCGCGTACCCGCAAGGTGCCCTATCTGGGCATTTGTCTGGGCATGCAGATGGCAGTGATCGAGGCGGCGCGTAATGTCGCTGGCCTGAAAACCGCCGGGTCCGAAGAATTCGACCACGAATCCGGCAAGAAGCGGTTCGAACCCGTGGTCTATCACCTAAAGGAATGGGTGCAGGGCAATTACGTCGAACAGCGCAGCGTGTCGGACGACAAGGGCGGCACCATGCGGCTGGGCGCTTATGATGCTGTGTTGGTCGAAGGGTCGAAAGTGGCCGAAATCTATGGTGGCACCCATATCGAAGAACGCCACCGCCACCGCTACGAGGTCGACATCAAATACCGCGAACAGCTAGAGGCCGTAGGCCTGCGGTTTTCCGGCATGTCCCCCGATGGCCGCCTGCCCGAGATTGTCGAATGGGCCGATCATCCGTGGTTCATCGGGGTGCAGTTCCACCCCGAACTGAAATCAAAACCCTTTTCCCCGCACCCGCTGTTCGCCGATTTCGTCCGCGCCGCCAAAGAAAGCTCGCGGTTGGTCTAAACTGCCACCTGTCAGGACACCAAATTCATCCGCATTTCGGGGTCGGTCGCCGTTCTTGCGTCGCCTAAGGTTTACGGGGAGTGAAACTGTCTTGGCGTGGGGCCATTCCCGGGTTACTGTGCGCGCATGCTAAGCAAGTTGTTTCAGGCGCTACGCCACACTGAACCGGGCCCCTTGCCGGATCCGGATGCAGAACTGGCCTTGGGCGCCTTGCTGGTGCGCGTGGCGAAATCTGACCGCGAATACCAGATCACCGAAATCAGCCTGATCGACCGCATCTTGGCCCGGCTGTTTCAGCATAACGCGGTCGAGGCGGCGAAAATTCGCGCGACCTGCGAAAAACTGCACGCGGCGGCCCCTGATACCGATACTTTTGCCAAGCTGATCCGCGAATCCACCGGCATCGATGAACGCTTGGCGGCCATGGACGCCCTGTGGGAGGTCGTGCTGGCCGATGGTGTTTTGAACGACGAAGAGCTGCGGATTGTCGAAGAGGCGCGCATCGCCATGGGGCTTTCGGTGGTCGACGGCAGGAAATCGCGCGAACGGGCCAGCAAAACCATCTGAATGACCGCCAATAGCGCCAGTTAATCGGCGGAATTCAGCCCGTTGCCGGTTGGCGCGCCCGGCAGTTGGCCCTATATCAAAACCCATGTTTGGTGATTTCCTCAAAAGGCTGACTCAGCCTGACCCCGCCCCGTTGGCTGACGAAGATGCCCGTCTGGCCCTGACCGCCCTTTTGGTGCGCATTGCGCGCTCGGATGGGGATTATGCCGAGGCCGAAAAGAACCGGATCGACCGGATCACGGCCCAGCGCTATGCCCTGTCGCCGTTCGAGGCCCCAACCCTGCGGGCCCAGGCCGAAACCCTGGAAACCGAGGCGCCGGATACCGTGCGCTTTACCCGAGCCATCAAAGCGGCGGTGCCCTATGAAGACCGCCGCGCCGTGGTCGAGGCCGCCTGGTCGGTAGTATTGGTGGATGGGGAACGCGCCCACGAAGAAGACGCGTTGCTGCGGCTGATTGCCAGCCTGTTGGGGGTCAATGACCGCGACAGCGCGCTGGCTCGCCAGAAAATGGCGCGACGCGAAGGCCCTTAACCATGATTGCCAGCCTTGCAATGTATGACATGGTGGCCCTTCGGGGGGCCAATGATCGGCTGTGGCAGGCCATTCGCGCCCGTCTGGGCCATGGGCCTGATGAACTGACCCGCGACGGCGATCTCTGGCAGATCTGGCAATCGCCGGATCTGTTGATGGCACAAACCTGTGGCATGCCGTTTCGCACCCGCCTGCACCCAAAGGTAACCTTGGTTGGCACGCCGGATTACGGCCTGCCCGGCTGCCCGCCCGGCTATTATAACTCTGTCCTGGTGGTGCGCGTGGATGCCAGCGGCGACCGGGTCGCAGATTTTTCGGGGGGGCGATTCGCCTATAACGAGCCGTTGTCGCAATCCGGCTGGGCCGGGCCGATCACCCATCTTGATGCCGCCGGGGTACGGTTTTCCGTGATGCTGCAAACCGGCACCCACGCCAATTCGGCCCGCGCCGTGGCCGAAGGCGCCGCCGATATTGCCGGGTTGGATGCGCTGACCTGGCAATTGTTGCAGGATCACAACTCGGCCCTGACCGACCAACTGCGCGTGCTGGAAACCACCGACCCGACCCCGGCCTTGCCCTATATCACTGCCGCCGGGCGCAACCCGGCCCCAATTGCCGCCGCCGTTCGCGCCGCTTTTGGTGATCTGCCCCCACAGGACCGGGACGCATTGCACCTGAAAGGGCTGGTCGACATCCCTGCCCCGGCCTATTTGGCCGTCGCAAACCCGGCTACGCCGTAACCCGCGCTTTTAACGCCATTTGTGCCTTCCGTTTAGTCAATTCGCCGCTTTGGGCGGGTGTTTGCCTGTTTTGCAAGTTGCAATGGTCAAAAAATTCATCCCTAGTAGCGTCCTGATACAAGTCACAAACCCCGGGATCCGCCTTGCAAGACACACTCCCAGTCATCCAGATCAGCAACCTGCACAAAAGCTTTGGTCAGCTCGAAGTGCTGAAAGGTGTCGATATCACCGCCCATCGGGGCGATGTCGTGTCGCTGATAGGGTCCTCCGGGTCTGGAAAATCCACCCTGTTACGCTGCGCCAATCTGCTGGAAGACAGCCAACAGGGCGACATCCTGTTCAAAGGCGAGCCAGTCAAATGGAAAGGCGTCGGTGACAACCGCCGCCCTGCTGACGGCAAACAGGTGCTGCGTATCCGCACCAACCTGTCGATGGTGTTCCAGCAGTTCAACCTGTGGGCGCATCTGACCATCCTGCAAAACGTGACGGAGGCCCCCGTGACCGTGCTGGGACGCGACAAGGCCGAGGTTGATAAGGCCGCGCGTGGCTATCTGGACAATGTCGGCATTGGCGACAAATGCGATGCTTATCCGGCGCAATTATCCGGCGGCCAGCAACAGCGCGCCGCCATTGCCCGCGCCCTGTGCATGGAACCCGAGGCGCTGTTGTTTGACGAACCCACCAGTGCGCTGGACCCGGAACTGGAACAGGAAGTGATCAAGGTGATCAAAGACCTGGCCGCCGAAGGGCGCACCATGTTGATCGTCACCCATGACATGAAACTGGCCGCCGATGTCAGCGATCACGTGGTGTTTCTGCATCAGGGCTTGGTCGAAGAACAAGGCCCGCCCGACGCGCTGTTTGGGGCCACGCGGTCTGAACGGCTCAAAGGGTTTCTTTCCGCCACCAAGGCGGCATAATAATTAATAAACCAAAGGGAGTAAGAACCATGAAAAAACTGATCATCTCCACCGCAGCCTTGGCGCTGAGCGCCAGTCTGGCAATGGCCGACACAGTGCGTATGGGCACCGAAGGTGCGTATCCTCCGTATAACTTCATCAACGATGCAGGCGAAGTTGACGGGTTTGAGCGCGACGTCGGCGACGAGCTGTGCAAGCGCGCCGGTCTGACCTGCGAATGGGTCAAGAACGACTGGGATTCGATCATCCCGAACTTGGTCAGCGGCAACTATGACACCATCATCGCTGGTATGTCGATCACCGAAGAACGTGAAAAAGTGGTCGATTTCACCCAGGATTATTTCCCACCCACCGCATCGGCCTATGTCGCGGCATCGGACAGTGTTGACGTTTTGACCGGCGTTGTCGCCGCACAAACCGCCACCATTCAGGCAGGTTATGTCGCGACCAGTGGCGCCACTCTGGTCGAATTCGCAACACCCGAAGAAACACTTGCCGCCGTACGTAACGGCGAAGCCGATGCGGTTCTGGCCGATTACGATTACCTTGCCCCACTGGTCGAGGAATCCGCCGGGGGCCTGATGTTTGTCGGCGATCCAGTGCCGCTGGGCGGTGGCGTTGGCATGGCCCTTCGCGAAAGCGACGATGAATTGCGCGGCAAATTCGACGCGGCGATCACATCAATGAAGGCTGATGGGTCGTTGAACACGCTGCTGGTCAAATGGTTCGGCGCTGGCACCGCCACCTACTAAACCCTATCAGCAGACCCGCTTTCCGGCGGGTCTGCGTTTTTCTTTAACATCGCGATGAAAGCCCGCAAGGGCTTGAACAGCGTGGCCAGTGGACCTGCATGTTTTCCTACTGCTCTGACCCAGAAACACTTGGCACTTTGCAATGGTTCTCGTGCTATCTGACGACTGGCGTGCACATGTCGTTCTATATCGCCTTCTTCAAAGTTCTGCTGCTGCTGGCCGTCACCGCCCCGGTCGCTCTGGGCTTTGGCTTTGCCGGGGCCATGGCCGCCCGCTCGCGCGTCGCCCCGATGCGGTGGTTCGGCAAAACATATATCGCGCTGGTGCGCGGCGTGCCAGATATCGCGTTTTTCCTGTTCTTTGTGATCGCCCTTGATCAGGCGTTTGAATGGACCCGCCACAAAATCCTGTGCCCGGACTGGGATCAACCGATCCGTCAGGGCTCAGACTTTTTGGTCTGCGCGCAGGCCAAGCTGCCGCTGGGCAGTTCGCCGCAATGGGTGCATGAAGGCTATGGCTTTTCGCTGGCGGTGATCACTTTTGCCCTCGTGTTTGGTGCCTTTGCCGCCAATGTGCTGTATGGTGGTATGCGCGCCGTGCCCCGTGGCCAGATCGAAACCGCCGAGGCGTTTGGCATGACCCATCGCCAGGCCTTTTGGCGCGTTCTTGTGCCGCAAATGTGGGTCTATGCGCTGCCGGGCCTGTCCAACCTGTGGATGGTGCTGATTAAGGCCACCCCGTTGCTGTTCCTGTTGGGGATCGAAGATATCGTCTATTGGGCCCGTGAATTGGGCGGCACCAAAACGCCGAAATTCACCAGCTATCCGCATGGCGATTGGCGCATGTGGTATTTCCTGTTCCTGCTGGTGTTCTACCTGTCCTTCACCCGGGTGTCCGAGGTGGTGCTGGAGCGCATCATGGGCAAACTGACCCACGGTCAGGCCACATCCGGCGGTGAAGCGCAGCGAAAGGCCGTGGTTTGATGGCTATTGCACCCTGCTTTCACCAAGTGACGCACGCAGGTGCTGCGCGCCCGCTTTCGCGCACCCGGCCCTTTTTGCGAAAGGGCCGGGCATGAGCTGTTGGCAAACCATCCAGGATTACGGCCTGCGCTCGATCGGAATCGGCGAGCGCCTGCTGCCAAAAGAAAATTTCACCCTTTGTGAACATTTCACCCTGATCGGCTCTGGCATGATCTGGAACATCTACTTTGGTGTTCTGGCCCTTATCACCGGGTTCTTCTTTGCCACCGCTCTGGCTGTGGCAAAAGGATCACCCAACCCGTGGCTGCGCAAACCGGCGGCATGGTTCATCTTTTTGTTCCGCGGCTCGCCGTTGTTCATCCAGTTCTTCTTTGCCTATTTCCTGTTTCTCAGCCTCAAGGGCGTGCACCCGATCTTTGATCCCTTCACCGCCGCCTGGCTGGGCGCGCTGATTGTGCTGTTCCTGAACACCGCCGCCTACACCGGCGAGATCTTTTATGGTGCCCTGCGATCCATCCCCAAAGGCGATACCGAGGCCGCAGATGCCTATGGCATGACCGGCTGGCCGCGCTTTCGGCGGATCATCTGGCCAACCATGCTGCGGCTGGCCTGGCCCGCCTATACGAACGAGGCGATCTTTCTGTTTCACGCCACAACTTTGGTTTATTTCAGTGGCTTCCCGGCCTGGCGGCAAAAAGGCGACGCGCTGTATTATGCCAATTACTTTGCCGACAAAACCTTTAACCCGTTTGTGCCCTATCCCATTCTTGCCGGGTATTTCATCCTGTTCACCCTGATAATCGTTTCCGTCTTTGGCCTGATCAACCGCCACCTGAACCGCCACCTTCCCGCAGAACGCCGCGCAAAAATGCGGGTGCGCCCAAACCTGATCCGCTAGTCCTTGCTGATCCGAATGCGGATCCGAAAAACCAAAGGCCCTGTCAGGCGGCGTCGCTTTTGCCTGCAGCGACAGATTTGCGCGCCCGTCGCGCCATCAAATCTGCTTGCGGCCTATTTTCGCACCCCGTGCTGCGCGGGCCACAAAACAGCAATAATTGGCCTTTTATGACCCTGGATTCCCGGTTGGCCTTTACATGTCACTCATATTTCACTTGATATGCTGGACGGGTAGTTTATCCGATCAGCAGCAACGATAAAAAAGCAGGCGCATGACCAAAACCTCCGTTCCTCCCCGGGTAACCTCCGGCGCTGCCGCTCCGCGTGATTGGGTCAAAACTTTGGCTGGCTATCGCGAACCCAACCAATTGCGCAGTGCGTTCGAACTGGCGGTCAGTATTATCCCCTTCTTTCTCCTCTGGGCGCTGGCCTGGTGGTCGCTGTCGATCAGCTATTGGCTGACATTGACCATATCGGTGGTGAACGCCGCCTTTCTGGTGCGCCTGTTCGCCATCCAGCATGATTGCGGCCATGGCGCGTTCTTTACCAATCGTCTGGTCAGTGACTGGGTCGGGCGGGTTATCGGGGTCTTTACCCTGACGCCTTATGATGTCTGGCGGCGCACCCATTCGGTGCATCACAGCACGTCGGGCAATCTGGACAAACGCGGTATGGGCGATGTGCACACATTGACCGTGGCCGAATATAACGACCTGTCGACGTTTCAGCGTCTGGTGTACCGGCTGTATCGCAATCCCGTCACTCTGTTTGGGGTTGGCCCGGGCTATTTGTTCTTTCTGCAAAACCGGATTCCCTTGGGGTTAATGCGGGGTGGTGCCAAATATTGGGTCAGCGCGATGGGCACCAATATTGCCATCGTCGTCGCATTGGCGGTGATCTGGTACTTTGGTGGATTGATGCCCGTTTTGCTGATTTTCCTGCCCTCTACGCTGATTGCCGCATCCGCCGGGGTCTGGCTGTTTTACGTGCAGCACCAATTTGAAGACACCCAATGGAATACCGGCGATGACTGGCAGTTGCACGATGCGGCCCTGAACGGCAGTTCGTATTATGTGCTGCCATCGGTGCTGCAATGGTTCAGCGCCAATATCGGCATCCACCACGTGCACCATCTTTACAGCCGCATCCCGTTTTATCGTTTGACCGAAGTGTTGCGCGATCACGCGGAGCTGGCCAAGGGCAACCGGATGACCATCGGCGAAAGCCTGACCTGCGCGCGGCTGCACCTGTGGGACGAAAAAACCAAGCGATTGTTATCCTTCGCTCAGGCGCGCACCCTATACGGCTGACAACCCGCGCCGCAAAGCCCCTTTACTCGTCGTATTAGTCGATTTCTTTCGAAGAAATCGGGCCGGAAAATTTGAAATTTTCCGATACTCGTCGCGCGCCACTCGACGACATTTCCTTGGATCACCGGGATGCGCCCAAATAATTTGATCAAAAGTTGGTGACAGCCCCCCGCCCCGTGCGATAGACCACTCCCCAATTGCGGCGCCACACCCCCGGCCCCGCGCAGGAGCACGTCATGGACCTTGCCAGCTTTCCGACCTTTCGCGTTGCCGCATGTGACCTGAATGGCCAGATGCGGGGCAAGCGCGTGCCCGCAACCTATGCCACCAAGCTGGACAGCGGCGCGGTGCGGATGCCGCTTTCGGCGTTGAATGTCGATCTGTGGGGGGCGGATATTGATGACAGCGCGCTAGTCTTTGACAGCGGCGATGCCGATGGCATCCTGCGCCCCACCGAGCGAGGCCCGGTGCCGGTGCCTTGGGTCTCGACACCGACGGCTTTGGTGCCGATGGCGATGTACAATGATGACGGCACCCCGTTTGGCGGCGATCCCCGCCACGCCTTGTCACTAGTGTTGGACCGTTACCGCGCGCGCGGCTGGTCGGTGGTTGCCGCGACCGAGATGGAATTCACCCTGATCGACGACGGCGGCCCCGCGCCCAAACCGCCGCGCAATCCGATCACCGGACGCACCTTGATCGACGAAGCCGTTCTGTCGGTGGCCGAAATGGACGCGTTCGACGACTTCTTTACCGCGCTTTATGACGGCTGTGCGGCGATGGGCATCCCGGCCCAAACCGCCATCTCCGAAAGCGGGGTTGGCCAGTTTGAGATCAACCTGAACCATCAAGACGCCCTACGTGCCGCCGATGACGCCTGGCTGTTCAAGGCCTTGGTGCGTGGACTGGCACGCTGCCATGGCTTTGCCGCGACCTTTATGGCCAAACCCTATCCGCAGGACGCGGGCAACGGCATGCATCTGCATTTTTCGGTGCTGGATGGCGACGGGCGCAACGTCTTTGACAATGGTGGCGAAACTGGGTCTGACACCCTGCAGACGGCTGTGGCGGGGTGCCTTGCCGCGATGCCCGCCAGCACGCTGATCTTTGCGCCACATGGCAATTCCTATGACCGGCTGGTGCCCGGCGCCCATGCCCCCACCAGCGCCGCCTGGGCCTATGAGAATCGCACCGCTGCCATCCGCATCCCCGGCGGCCCCCCCGCCGCGCGGCGTATTGAACACCGTGTCGCGGGCGGCGATGTGAACCCCTATCTGATGCTGGCGACGGTGCTGGGCGCGGCGCTTGTTGGGATCGATGACGGCGCACCCCCGCCTGCCCCGATCACTGGCAACGCCTATGATCTGACGGGTCTGCCGCAACTGGCCCCTGACTGGACCGCAGCCATCGACGCCTTTGCCACCAGCCCGCTGATTGCCCGCATCCTGCCCGCGCAGCTGATTGCCAACCTGTGCATGACCAAACGCCAGGAACTGACCCGGCTGGCGGACCGGCCCGCTGACAGCCACTGGCTAAGCTATCTCGAGACCGTCTGACCCCCCTTGCCCCGGCCAGATACCTCGGCTACGATTAATTTGATCAAATTAATTGGTGACCCATGAAAATTGGAATCCTTCTAACCGGCCATGCCCCGGACGCCCTGATAGATGACACGGGCGACTATGACCTGATGTTCCGAAACCTGCTGGGCGGGCATGGATTTACCTTTGTGACCTACGCCGTTGTCGACGGGGAATTTCCCACCAGCGCAGCGGATGCCGATGGCTGGCTGATCACCGGGTCGCGCCATGGCGCCTATGACGACCTGCCCTGGATTCCCCCGCTTGAGGATCTGATACGCGACATTCACACGCGGGGCGCACCGTTGGTCGGCATCTGCTTTGGCCACCAGATCATCGCCCAGGCGTTGGGCGGCAAGGTTGAGAAATTTGACGGCGGCTGGGCCATTGGTCGTACTGCGTATGCCCAAGACGGCAAGACCCTGACGCTGAATGCCTGGCATCAGGATCAAGTGACTCAACGCCCCAAAGGCGCACGGGTTCTAGCCGGCAATGATTTCTGCAAAAACGCGGTTCTGGCCTATGGCAACACTATCTGGACGGTTCAGCCGCACCCCGAGTACGGTGCCGCGTTTATCAAAGGGTTGATCCGCACCCGAGGGCGCGGATTGGTACCAGATGCGATCCTGGACCAGGCCGCCGCGACCCTTGACGGACCTACCAGCAATACTGATATCGCCGCGCATATAGCAGCATTTTTGAAGAAAGAGAGGGCCTGATGGCCAGCTGGATCGACACCCTTCCCGAAGCCGCCCAGACCTATCTGGAAGGCAAACGCCTGGACGAGGTGGAATGCATCATTTCAGACCTGCCGGGCATTGCCCGTGGCAAGGCGGTTCCGGCGCGCAAATTTGAGCGCCAGGACTATTTTCACCTGCCCGACAGCATCTTTTACCAAACCATCACCGGCGACTGGGGCGAAGCGGCGGGCGATGAAGGGTTCATTGAACGCGACATGATCCTGAAACCGGATATGTCCACCGTCACCGCCGCGCCTTGGACTGGCGATTGGACATTGCAAGTGATCCACGACGCCTATGACCGCGACGACAAACCCATTCCGTTCAGCCCGCGCAATGTGTTGAAACGGGTGGTACAGCTGTACCACGACAAAGGCTGGCAGCCGGTTGTGGCGCCTGAAATGGAATTCTTTCTGGTGGCGCGCAACATTGATCCCGCCAAAAAGATCGAACCGATGATGGGCCGGTCTGGCCGTCCGGCAGCGGCGCGTCAGGCCTATTCGATGACCGCCGTGGACGAATTTGGCCCGGTGATCGACGACATCTACGACTTCGCCGAGGCGCAGGGGTTCGAGATTGACGGCATCACCCAGGAAGGCGGCGCTGGCCAGTTGGAGATCAACTTGCAGCATGGCGATCCGGTCAAGCTGGCGGATGAGGTGTTTTATTTCAAAAGGCTGATCCGCGAGGCGGCGCTGCGTCACGATTGCTTTGCCACGTTCATGGCCAAACCGATCGCGGACGAGCCGGGATCGGCGATGCATATTCACCACTCAATTCTAGATATTGAAACCGGACAGAACATCTTTTCCGGACCACAGGGCGGTGAGACGGACGCGTTTTTCCACTTTATCGCAGGTTTACAGAACCATCTGCCCTCGGCGATTGCCACTATCGCGCCCTATGTGAACAGCTATCGCCGCTATGTGAAAGACCATGCCGCGCCGATCAACCTGAGCTGGGGGCGGGATAACCGCACCACCGGTATCCGCATTCCGCTGTCTGGCCCCGAGGCGCGGCGGGTGGAAAACCGGTTAGCAGGTATGGACTGCAACCCCTATCTGGGGATCGCGGCCAGTCTGGCCTGCGGCTATCTGGGCCTGACCGAAGAGCTGCGCCCGGACAAGCAATTCAAGGGTGATGCCTATGACGGGCAGGAGGACATCCCGCGCGATCTGATCAGGGCGCTGGACTTGTTTGACGGTGCCGAAGCGCTGCAAGAGGTTATGGGGCCGGAATTTGCCCGGGTCTACAGCATCGTGAAGCGCACCGAATACGAGGAATTCCTGCAGGTGATTTCCCCATGGGAGCGCGAGCATCTTCTGCTGAACGTCTGACCCAGCTCCACGGGTGGGATTTGAGTATTTGGAACAAGAAAAAGCGGGAAGAGGCGCGATTATGGGCGGGGGTCGGCGATGAATTTGTTGTTTTCCAATGATCGGCGCGGCGAATACCCGGACAGCTGGTATGCGGCCACGGCCAACCCGATGCATCGGTTTGCGCCGTTGCGCGGCGAGGTTACCGCAGATGTTTGTGTTGTGGGCGCTGGCTATACCGGGTTGTCGGCGGCGCTGCATCTGGCCGAAGCTGGGTTGGACGTGGTTCTGCTGGACGCGCATCGTGTGGGGTTTGGCGCGTCGGGGCGTAATGGCGGGCAGTTAGGCAGCGGGCAGCGGATGGAGCAGGACGGGCTGGAGGCGCTGATGGGCGCTCCTGAGGCTGGCAAGCTGTGGCAAATGGCCGAGGATGCCAAGGGTCTGGTCACGGGGTTGATTGCGCGTCACGGGATTGAGTGCGCGTTAAAGCCGGGTGTGGCGCATACCGGGTCTTCGGTGTCAGAGGTGCGCGAGCTGCATAGCTATGCCGATCATCTGGCGAAACGGTATGATTATGACCAGATTGATGTTTTGGATGCCAAGGCCTGTGCCGCCATGTGCCCTTCGCCGGATTATAAGGGCGGGTTTCTAGACCGGGGGGCAGCGCATTTGCATCCCTTGAACTATGCGCTGGGGTTGGCGAAGGCGGCTGCGGCTGCCGGGGTTCGGATATATGAAGAAACCCATGTGCATCATATTGAGGAGCGTCAGCCTGCCATTGTGCGCACGGACAAGGGGCGGGTGCGGGCGGATCACGTTATCTTGGCCTGCAACGGTTATCTGGGTGGGCTGAACCGTAAAGTGGCGGCGCGTGTGATGCCGATCAACAATTTCATTGCGGCCACCGCGCCTTTGGGCGACGCCGCCGCGCAGGTTCTGGCGCAGGATGTGGCCGTTGCGGATTGCAAGTTCGTGATCAACTATTTCCGTCTGAGCGAAGACAAGCGGTTGTTGTTTGGCGGCGGCGAAAGCTATGGCTATCGGTTCCCGCGCGATATTGCGGCGGTGGTGCGCAAACCGATGGCGCAGATCTTTCCGCATCTGAAGGATGTGCAGATTGATTATGCCTGGGGTGGCACATTGGGTATCACCATGAAACGCATGCCGTTTCTGGCGCGGCTGGCGCCGAATATCTTGTCGGCCTCGGGCTATTCCGGTCACGGGGTTGGGACAGCCACCCATGCGGGGCAATTGATGGCGTTGGCTGTGCAAGGCCAGTCTGATGGCTTTGACACTATGGCAAAAGTGCCCGCGCCCGCCTTTCCGGGGGGGGCCGCGATGCGCACGCCGCTGTTGGTGATGGCGATGACCTGGTTTGCCTTGCGCGACCGGTTGGGCGTTTAGCGTCAGCCGGACTACACGGCCAGAAAATCCAGATTTACGCGGGGTCTTGATGCGTGGGGTCTTGGCAGGCGCGCTTGCTTGTTTTATGTTTATCAAAGGTTCAGTTAAGGAAATTCAAATATGCCCTTGCCGCCAAACCTTCATGACGCCGAGCCGATCCCCGAAGCTGCCCGCGACGCCATTGATGCGTTGCTGCAATCGGGCGACCTGTTTCGCTATACCGCGCCACAGGATGCGCCCGTCGCTCTGCTAGAGGGCGAATTTGCCGCGATGGTTGGCAGCAAATACGCGCTGGCGGTGTCGTCTTGTTCCGCTGCTTTGTTCCTGTCTCTTAAGGCGTTGGGCCTGCCACGGGACGCGCGGGTTTTGCTGCCTGGGTTCACCTTTGCCGCGGTGCCGTCCTCGGTTATTCATGCCGATTGCATTCCGGTGCTGTGCGAAGTTGGCGACAATTACCGCGTGGATCTGGCGGATTTTGCGGCCAAGCTGGATCAGGATATTTCCGCCGTGATCATCAGCCATATGCGTGGCCATACCAGTGACATGGATGCGATCATGGCGCTGTGCGATGCGCGCGGCATTTCGGTGGTCGAGGATGCCGCGCATTCACTAGGCACAACCTGGAATGGCCGGAATATCGGCACCATCGGGCGGGTGGGCTGTTTTTCGTTTCAATCCTACAAGATGATCAATGCGGGCGAAGGTGGCATTCTGATCACCGATGATGCTGATCTGGTGGCGCGCGCGATCATCATGTCAGGCGCTTATGAGCATAACTGGAAAAAGCACTCAGGTCCGCATGGCGACAATACTGGCGCGCTGGAGCAGGCGTTTGTCCGCTGGCAGAACCAGTTGCCGCTGTATAATCTTCGGATGAGCAACCTCAGCGCCGTGGTGATCCGCCCGCAACTGCCAGAACTGCTGCGCCGGGTGCGTGATGGACGGCGCAACCATAATTATGTGGCCGCGCGGTTGAATGGGTCTGAATTCATCAATGTGCCCGACAGCCTTCCGCCAGAGGTGCGCGCGCCGGATTCGATCCAGTTTAACCTTGTGGGCATGGATCAAACCGAAACCCGCGCCTTTGCTGCCGCCGCCGAGACGCGCGGGGTTAAGGTGCAGGTGTTCGGGTTAAGTCAGGACAACGCCCGTGCTTTCTGGAACTGGCAATTCATCCGCGATCTGCCGGAACTGCCGCAAACCCGTGCGATGCTGATGCATGCCTGTGATGTGCGCCTGCCGGTGCGGCTGACCCGGGCAGAGCTGGACGTAATTACCGATATTCTGCTGAATGCTGTGGCGGATGTGACCGGGCCGGTCCCCGCCTACGGCACCTAACGCGGCGCGGGGCTTGCCAAAGCACGCCGCTGCGGCCATCTTGCCGGGCATGAGAGATTTATCCAAAGGGGCCGCCTGGATGGGCGGCCAGATCATTCCCATCGGCGAGGCCAAGATTGGCGTCACTGATCTGGGCCTGACACATTCCGACATCGGCTATGATGTTGTTCCGGTGTGGAAAGGCGGGTTTTTCCGGCTGGAGGATTATCTGGACCGGTTTATCACTTCGATCACCGCATTGCGGATGGAAATCGGGATGGATCGGGGCGCGATCACCCAAGCATTGCAAGACATGGTTGCAGCGTCAGGATTGCAATCTGCCTATGTGGCGATGGTGGCGTCGCGCGGGTCAAACCCGATCCCCGGCAGCCGCGATCCGCGTGATTGCGACAACCATTTTTACGCTTGGTGCGTGCCCTATGTGCATATCGTCAAACCGGAAGTGGCCGAC